>JBBQDY010000057.1:0-12955 GCA_038320155.1 Cytophagales bacterium | reverse complement strand
CTTATTCCGATCTGATGCAGCATAAGTGTCAGTGGCTGATCGTCGAAAAAATGTTTGGTCGTTGAAAAATAGTATTTTCAGCGGGATTTCAGAGTACCTCGGGAAGAAAAAGCACTCTTTTTGGGAGGGCCGTGAAATATTTCTTTCTAGCTTTAATTGAACTTATTCCCGGTTGTCCCTGAAGAAATTTAAACTTCCATGTTTCGCTTTTTTAAGCAATAATGGTCTTTCTGATTTTTGTTTTCTATTTTTAGAAGATCTAGCGTATTCAATGAAAAAACCAATTCGCCTTTCCATTTTTATTTTAGTCCTATCGGTTTTGATAGCAGTTCTCACCACTTCTTGCGATACACTTCGTGATATCGAAGAGCTTGATGGCCCCTGCACCATCTTACTTACTGATGGGACTACTGTGGTGAGTAATGGAAATATCGAGATCAGCGACCGTACTCAGGCGATAACCTATCGGGATGAAAACGGGAAAATATGGTCCCTATTCCGGGAAGATTACCAAAGTTATACTTGCAATTAATCTTTTCTTTCGACGATCAATACCCAATCATTTCCCCTGCCTTGGCTCGGAGGAGTTACCTTGATTTTCTCTGATTTCTGAATCGGATCCCCAGGAATTTTGACACCCGTCCTCGGATCATACCAGTTTGAATTAAAAGATTCTGCCACTAAGCTTTTCAAATTAAGATCAGTTGGGTTACCGGAGGGGAAATAAAACAACGCATAACTTCCCTCCAAATCCCGAGTGGCAGCTACGTAGTATTCATCATCTACTTGAGCAGATGCAATGAGTTCCTGAGCCGGAACTCTGGTGAAAAAAGGAAATTCAAGAATTAAATTCTTCAAGTGCTTTACCTGATTTGCAGCTTCCAAATCTAGCGACAAACTCCAAGGTTTGAGCGGACCATTTACTGGAGCTTTATCCAAATCATACATTTGCCATACAGCATGATTCCCATAGGTCTGACCTGCGGCACCGGCAAATACATTCCAATACATGATCTTTCTAATGTCAGTGGCTTCGCTATAGCCTTGATTTTTGGCATCAAAGCATTTTGGGTGCTCCTCATACATGGGTTCTCCGTCCACGGTTGGCTTTTTTGGAGTGAGCGCTAGATCATGAGCGATTTTTTGGTAAGTGGGCTGATTGGGACAGTGACCTGTTTGGTGCATATTGAAATCCAACCATGATTCCTGCTGAAACCAATTAAAACTTCCGCCTGGTTCGACGGGCTGAGGATGGAAGGTCATCAATTGCTTGTTGGCGGGATTCTGCGTTTCTTGAATTCCTTTGGCCATCTGATTCCACACTTCTATGTCATTTGAGTCTTTCCGCGGATTTCGATCTCCACCCATAACCCAGATGATGTTTTCTTGATTGGCGTATCGTTTTCCGATCCACTTGCCAAAGTCATAGGCCGATTTAGAATTGAAAATCTCAGGCCCGGTACCCCAGCTATCTTTATTTAGCTTATCACCCCAAGTAGGAAGCAAAGCAATGTAAATATTACGCGCTTTTGCAAGGTTGATTACCGCATCCAGATGCTTCCAATAGGCGTCATTTGGTTTGGAATATTGATCATCCAAAAAAGGGGTATCTCCATTTGCATTGGGGTCGTTGAGGCCATCGAGCTCTGCCAAGGCAACTGCTTGGACCACATTGAATCCTTGGCTCGCGCGTTTATCGAGATACATTTCGCTTTCCTTCAGATCCAACCGATGGAATAATTCCCATGCGGTATCCGCCATCCAGAAAAACGGCTCACCTTCAGCTGTAGTGAAATAGCGATGATTTTCATGAATTTGAATAGGTCCGGTGATCTGCTGTGCAAAGAGGGTCTGACTAAATAGAAAGAGTAATGCACAAGTGCGGAGTTTTCTTTTCATCTGGAATAGGTTTGAATAAGTGAAAGTCAAATGTGAATTCAATTTGGTCAATCAAAAAAGTAGAAGAAAAAAAAACAGCCCGAAGGCTGTTTTTAATATATTGGGTTAATGCATCGTCGGTACGGCGGCGATGGATTTCGTATTCTTTTGCCAGAAGAAGAATATCGTGAAGAGAACGATCAAGATGATTGGAAAATACATCATTTTCTGTAGCGTGTCTTGTCCAGTGGCCAGTTCCAAAGCTGCACCAGTCAACCCGGCACTTTCATTTTTTGCAGTGGCATTATCAATCCAGATTCCAGTGATCGGATTGAAAATCGAGTTGGCAAACATCCCTACTCCACCTATAATTGACATGCCTAAAGCGCCAGTCAGCGGTGCTCTTTGGGCAGTAGCACCAATCATTACTGGCCAAAAATAACAAACACCCAGACCAAATATAATTGCTGCCAAATAAGCGGAAGGGCCTGTGACGATACTGAACATATAGATTCCTATAGCTGCTAAAATAGATCCACCAAGTAATACACCCGTCTGGCCTAAGGTAGCTACTACCGGACCTGCAAAGAATCTTCCGGCAGCCATCACGCCAAAGGTCAATGCGAGGATTAACATAGGGTCTGCCCCACTACTCACCAATATGACATTCACCCACTGATTAGGTCCAAATTCTGAAATAGCTGTCAAAGACATGCAAAGAAAAAGGAAAAGGAAGACTGGACTGACCATTGCTTTTAAATTCTCAGTAATTGAAGTGGCACCTTCAATTTTTGGTCTTGGAAATGCTTTGCCAAAAAACAGTACAGCATAGATTATAGTAGGCACCATCAAAATCCACATCTGGGTCTCCCAATTAGCTAAAATTCCACCTGCATCGGTCATGAATTTAGATAGAAGTGAACCAACTAAGATTCCGCCTGGAAACCACATGTGAAAGCGATTCAGCATTTTATTCATCTTCACGCCGTTATACATATCGGCGATCATTGGGTTACAGGCCGCTTCCGTACAGCCATTTCCGAAGCCGATGAATAAAGTAGAGATCAACAAGGTGGTATATCCGCCAGCATAAATGGTCATTAAGATTCCCAAGGTATGCGCCACAAAAGCAATCCGCATAATATTGGCTGGGCCCACTTTGTGATAGAAAAGTCCTCCCAGAATCATTGAAATAGGAAATCCAAGAAACCACATGGAGTTGATAAAGCCTAGCTGCTCATTTGTTAAGTCAAATTCTGCTGCCAGCTGTGGAAGTATACCTGCACGAATAGAGAAGGTAAAAGCGGTTGTAATGAGCGCAAAACAACTCGCATTGAAAAGCGCTGATCGGTTGATGTTATCTGTCATAGGTAGGGTTTTGGGTTTGGGGTTAAGAAGACAAACGATTGAAACGGTTCAAAATAGGAAAAAAAAATCAGTGAGCTTTCCCGTAAATAAAAATTTATAAAAAAAATGGTACTCAATCGATCACTAAAAGGGTGCTGGTGAGCTTTTCCTCAAACCCATAATTCGAGTTTCGAAGGATTATAACCACTGCATAGCTGCCGTTGGGAACGTATTCACCTTGGTGTTTTCCATCCCAGTTTAAAATTGGCGTCTCGATTGGAATCTCTTTTACCGTATCGAAGTGAATCAGTGCCCCCTGTCTATTGATGATGTACACTTCGACCTCAGTGACTCCTTCGGATACTAGAACTCTGAAGTCCCGGTCGGAATCGCCGAGCACCATGGCATTGGGGTACACTACTTTAAAATTACAACCGTCAATAGTCGCAAAGCTTTTCTCAAATACGCATCCATCGATCGTAGTGACTTGAAGTCTGTAGGTGCCCACTTCTGATGGCTTGAAAAGTCGTTCTTGAGAGACCATTGTTTCTTCAAAATACCATTCATAAGCTTCGAACTCCCCGGGATCCAATGGAGGAGCTGAATTCTTTTTCGAACACACGATATATCGATCAGGGAGCTCGGGAAGGTCAAGTAGTGTGGAATTACTAACAGCGATTAAATTTCTTCCGATCTCGCAGCCTAAGTTATTATAAGCAACCACCTCATAGGTTCCTTCTTCTGAGACTTCAATTTCCAAAGCACCATCAAATGCAGTAAGATCTGATCGATTATTTGATAGGTCATAGAAGATCCACTCAACGCGCGTCACTTCCGCTGTATTGGTTTTCAAAACCACTTTGGAAACCCCCGGCTCTGGACAAATTTTGCTTGCTTCCAAATCCATTGGAACAGTCAAGACAGCAGCTTTGACTTCAAATGACACTGGGGTCACAGGGCAAAAACCGCTTTCAAGTGGTTGCACAATCAATTGAAAAACCCCCAGTGTAGGAGGAGAAAGGAGCGTGCTTCTTCCCACGATAATACCCTCTTCATTGAGCCATCGAATGCTGGTAAGATCCGGATTTACTCCTTCGATTTTTGCTTGATAGATCCTATTTCCAAAACAGTCTTCTTCCAATAAGATTGGCTCAAATGAAATCGGAGTGGTCCGAGTTGCTTTGAAAGTCAGAGTTTTTGGACAGATACCTGCTGCTGGACTGGCAGGCTCACCTAGAAGGGAATAATCTCCTGCTTCCGTCAGTACGAAAGGCTCATTATTTCCAAGGGATTTTGAGGATCCATCTGGATAGGTCAATGTAAACAAGAGATCTTGACTTGTTTCTGGCTTAAGCTCAAACTGCTCGCAGATATTTAGTAGATCCGGGATAGTGAAATCTGCCAGTGGTTTTCCAGAGATTGTGAATTCCTTCACAGGATAGGTACATCCATCAATGATTAACTCCAGAAGGTAGGTACCTCCAACCAAGTCAATGGATAATGAATCCTGATCTACTAATTCCCCCGAAAAAGCCTCGCCTAGATTGGGTGAAAGAATCCTGAAGTCCCCATTGACGGCTCCGTCTGGAAATACCAAATTGAGTTTTCCAGGTTTGGTGCCATCGGAAAAACAATCTTCCGGTAAATATCCAAACAAGATTGGAACTTGAATCGGAGGATCAGAACTTGACGGTGGATCTTTGGGCTCTAAGATCAAGAGACTGGCAGACTCGCATCCGTTCTCAAAAGACCGAATCGTATAGACTTGAGGACTCAGATTGGGAAAAGTAAAAACTTGACCAGGGACAGTTGCGCCTTGAAGAAATCCCAATTCATCCACGCGAATAGAGTCGAGGTTAGTCAGTGAAGTGACTTGAAAGCTTCCATTTAAGTCATTGCAGTCATCAGGTCTGGCTAGAATCGTAGCTTGAATTTTTGGTGCTTCTTTTACTTCAAAAGCAATTTTACGATCAGATTTGCAGCCGGGGAGATTTGGGTCGATGGCGCTGAAGGTGACTTCATATATCCCAGGTCCTTGGAGTGTGCCAGATCCAATAAGAATGTTAAAGGCCGTACCTAGACTTAGTGAAGTAGATTGACCTTGCTTTTTGATGAAGTATTCCCCAATTAATGGCGTATCTGTACTGATCCTAATGGATTCGCCTTCACAGATAGCTGTAGCAGATTGATTGATTTTAAAATCCAAGGCGGGACCTACGAAAGTTGTTCCCGTAACTGAGCAATCTTTTCCGCCACCTGCAGTCAAAAAAAGCTCAAATGAATAATATCCTTCCGTGAAAGCGATGAGTTCATTTTCGCTCCCTATTACGTTTCCATTTTGATCCTTCCAAATAAAGGTATAAGCACTTAAGTTTGCTGTGTCGGGGTTAAGAGCAATAAGCTTTACTGATGATTCTCCACAAATCACATAATCCGGTAAAATAGCTAATTCAGGACCTCTTAGCACTTCCACTGTAAGCTTATCGCTGTAGATCTGTTCAGTTCCACGTCTTACACTCAGCGAGACAATGTGGCTTCCGACTTCATTGAATGAGACTTGCAGATTCTGGAATTGTGATCCGCCTGATCGGTCGTACAAAACCTCTCCTGTGGGGCTGGTGACTATCCAGCTGTAAATATCAGTATTAGGATCGCCACCTCCGGTAAAGGTCCCAATCACTCCTCCGAAAACAATGCACAGATTTTCCGGGCCACTAAGCTCAGGCTCAGCTTGGGAGGTGAAGATTGCTTTCGGGTTTTTTGGTTGATCTACAGTACTAGCAATAAGTGAATAAAAGCTAATCAGGATGCAAATCAGTGTAACTAGGACCCCAATCTTCCTAACTGGAAATTGGTCTTTTACAGTCAATTTATTTTTAAAGCAAGATCAAGAGTTTAATTCTACTGGACTGAATTTCTCTGAACCGTTTCAAAAAATGTTCCTCGAATGTTTTTCAGAAAAAAAAATTGGTTCAAAATTAAATCAGAATGAACTTACTTTTTGAAAGTAAACTTAAAAAAGCAGCCTTTAGAATACTCTTTTAAATGAATTTTAAGTTTAAAATCATTTTCCTTTTCTCCATTTGAAAAAAGATTTACCTGTCTATCCGATTTTCTGCCAGTTAAGGAAAAACGAAAAAAAAATTACTAAAAAAATCTCAACGAATGCCACATCGGTCTTCCGTCATTTCAATCAGGGAAAATAAGACTACTGGCATCATTCCGTAAAATCATATAGATTTAAATGGGGTAGCATTGACGATTTCAAATAAGCGTCACTCAATGGAGATGATGGATCCGATAGTTGTCTGACGAATATTTTTTTCATAATTCACATAGTTTAATCTTACAGAGTAGGATCCATTTATAATTTTCTTCCCGTTATAAGTACCATCCCATATACAGGTTGATTCCTCAGTAATTAAATCTTTGTTTGAACAATTGAAAATTAACTCACCCCACTGGTTAAACACCCAAACCTCCAGTTCATCAACAAGGTAATTGGTATAAACTAAAAAAGGTTTGTCTGGATCGCCAGGTGTAATTGCTGTTGGAAACATCACTTTCAACTCACATTCCTCTTCCGTTGTGAATGAAGTACTATATGCACAGCCTTCTGCGCTATATACTATCAATTCAAAATCCCCAATCGTCAATGGTTTGAAAGTTGGATTAGTCGAAACCAAGAAGCCTTCGTGAAACCATTCATAAGATGAGAATTGACCCGGGTTGATTGTTTCTGCGATTTCATATCGAGGACAAATCACATAGGATTCTTCTACGATTGGCCGGACATTGTCTTGACTTCTCAAAATCAATACACTTTCGTCTCCCAAGAGGCAGCCGAATGAATTGAAAATTTCAACTTTGTAGGTACCCTCACGAGAAGCTAATATTTCATTTTGATTAGCAAAGGCAGATAAAACTGAGGACTCTCCTAAGGTGGGAAAATAGATCCACTTTATGGTTGAGACCTGTGCTAAATCCGTGAGAAGTGTAATAGCTGCGGATTCTGAATCAGGGCACAGCGGTTCAGTCTCTAGTTGTAACGAGAGTTCCAATATTGATACCTCCACTTCAAAGAGGATGGGCTGTTGATCACAAGGCAAACTGCCGGAGGGTTGAACATTCAGGTAATAGGTTCCAGATATTTGAGTGGTAAATGTCTGTTCTGTTCCTAAAACATTTCCTGCGGCATTGGTCCATTGAAAAGTAACTGAACTCGGCGGTGTAGCGCCAATTTCAGCGGTAAAGGTAACTTCTCCGGTACAAGATTGATCTACAAACTTTGGTTCAAAACTCACCTTCTCATTTCTTGTTGCTTTGATAATTTGAAGGTCAGGACATAAGCTTGGAGTTGGGCTTGGGTCATATGCATAAATTTCATAATCACCTGATTGATTCAATGTGAAACTTGAGCCACTAGTGAAGGTTGATGTTGTGCCGTCTGGTGCCAATACTTCAAAGACTAGGGATTGACCGAATTCTGGTGTTAGGACAGTTTCCTCACAAAACGAAATCTCTGATGGAACCGTAAAGTCCACTCGATCAGTTTTCAAATCTATTATAATTGATTTTCTTCCTAATTCACAATTTTTACCAATCTCCGGTATAATACTAAAAACGGCTGCTTCATAGGTTCCTGCTTGATCAATCTCAATTACAATTTGATTGTTGTATTGTGGAAGTTCTTCAATATCACCGTTTTCATCAAATCTTCTCCACTCAATATCTGTAGCCTCGTCAGGGAATTCCAGGTCTGCCGTGATGATTGCTTTGGGTCCCACTTCACACAATTGAGTCGCACTCAAGGATACATTCATACTTAGAATAGCCTCATTAATTGTAAAGCTTTTTGGAGGAATAGGACATGACGAACTGTTTGAAGGTTGGACATCCAGCTTGAATTCACCTGTACTGATCGGATTCAAAAATCGACTATTTCCTACAATTTCATCTTTTTCATTAAACCATGTAAATATGACTGTGGTGGTGTCCCTGCCCATTAAATCTGCCTCGTAGGTTCTGTTTCCAAAACAATCCTCTTGAATTAAGACGATGTTAAAATCTACAGGATCTACCAACGTCACCTCAAAAAACTTTGAAACCGGGCAGAAATCGTCGTCTAACAAATTTCTTCCTATGATTTTGTATTCACCCTGCTCTGTGATCGTAAAGGGCTCATTTGAGTTTTTTAGTTCAGATTTTCCTGAAGGTGAAATCAATTCATATTCCAAGTTCTGGTTTGACTGAGGCGTGATTTCAGCCGATTGACAGATTAATAAATCTTTTGGAATGGAGTATTCAACCAGAAACTTCCCTGGAATCTCTATGAATTCTTCTAAAGGTAGCGAGCAACTGTCCAAGGTGTAAAGTTCAAATACGTATTTTCCTCCCGGAACGGAAATTAAAAGTTCAGACCTATTTGAAAAAGTTTCACCTGTAACCGTCCCACCTTTTTCGTCCAAAACCCGATAGATTCCATCCACGGGGCCGTTGATAAGATCTACCAGAAAATCTCCATTTAACCTTCCGTCTGTGGTACAGGTCTCCCCATTAATATTAAGGAGGTCGAACTCTAGCTCAGGTGGAGGATTTCCTAAAGGGACAACCGAGGCATATGAATTTACACAATTCCCTAATACTGAAATAAGGTTATAAGCTCCAGACTCTATTCCCGGTATGGTATAGGTTTGCCCTGGACTCAAGGCTGGAGTTGAAAAATTAGTGTTTTCTATGTAGAGATAGTCGATAGCTGTTAATGCTTGAATTACAATTCCTCCATCTGCGATTTCGCAGCCACTGGATGGTACCGGATCTAAAAGGATAAAATCTGGCTGAAGATTAAAGGTGATATTCTCAGATTTCCTTACCAAACAGTTTATTGCATCTGGATTAATTACCTCAAAAATAACCTCATAAGTTCCAAAACCAGCAGTAAGGTCTGAAGGCGAAAGCGTAATCCCAGATGCACCTTTTGCCAACTCTTTTTCTACGGAACTTCCGGCTTTTTTTACAAACCAGTTTCCATTGGAGGATGGGTTGGTCTCGAACTGAATTGACTGATCAGAACAAAATGAAGTACTGCTGGCTTGGAGCACTACATTGTTGGAATCTCTGACTTGAGTTTCTAATACAGTTGTACATTCTTGATTTCCTTTGGAACTTCTGATAAAAACAATGGCAGTATAATTTCCCGGCTGAGTAATCTGTATTTTATTTTGGGAGCCTATCACTACCCCGCTTTGATTTTGCCATTCTATTTCATACTCAGAAAAGAAAGGGGTGCTGGGAGAGATAGCCTCTAATTCTAATATGTCTGATCCACAAAGTGAATAAGTTGGATTCAAAGTAGGTTGTGGTCTTTCTTGAACTCTTACATTTAATACTTGAGCTGGAAAAACTACAATCCCCCTTTTTATTCGTAATTCAACTTTGTACGTTCCAGGAGAGGAGAAAGTGTAGTTAATATTCTGAAGCAATTCGCCACCAGTGAATGTAGAAGTCAGACTTCCATCTGGAGCAAATATATTCCAAGTGTAGACATCCAAATCTGGGTCTCCTCCTCCTGAAAATGTTCCGATAACGCTTTTCCCACCAAAAGAAAAGCAAAGGAATTCAGGGCCTGTAAGATTCGGTTGAATTAAGGCGTTGGAGGAAAGGTTGAAAAAGTTAAATGGAGCGGATTTGGAAAGAATTTTGCCTCCGGAAAAAAACAATAGCAGTATCAGGCCAATAGAAAAAACTATAGGATAAGGTTTTACTCTCCGCAGGGGTGAGTTGTACTTTAATTGCATTTTTTATAATCTGAGTTGCAGATAGAATGCCAATCTACCAATTTCCCTGACTACCAAAAAATTAAATAGGATGGTATTATCAGGTTCATGAAGAAGAATTAGCCCGTTATCTCACAAATATCCAGTCATTTGACTTACTCAATGATTCAGAAAATTCATATCCTTCCAAATTGAATAATTTCAACTCTTCTGGATCCGTAATTCTGTTTTTGATTGCGAAATCGGTCATCAGTCCCCTAGCTTGTTTTGCAAAAAAACCAATGACTTGGTAGGAATCATTTTTGAATTCCTTAAAATGTATAGTGATGACCGGACTTTTTACTGTTTTCAAATCTACTGATTTGAAATATTCCTGAGAGGCCAGATTGACTAGTGGCTCACCTTCTGCAGCGGAATTGATAGCTTTCGCAATTTTTTTATCCCAAAATTCATAGAGGTTTTTCCCTTTTTTATTCTCAAGCCGAGTTCCCATTTCCAATCGATAAGGCTGAATCAAGTCCAGAGGTTTTAAAAGTCCATAGAGTCCTGACAGGATACGAAGATGCTTCTGGGCAAAATCAAAATCCAGCTCGGAGTAATTGTCCACATCTATTTTGGTATAAACATCTCCCTTGAAGGCCAATAATGCTTGCTTGGAATTATCTAAATTGAATTCTTTCTGAAACGTTTTAAAGCGTTCTTCATTGAGATTGGAAAGGTTCTCTGAGATGCCCATCAGGCTTCCAATTTCTTTTGCAGATTTTTTCTTTAGGACTGAAATCAGTGACTTGGTCTCAGTTTGGAAATCAGGCAAAGTATGATTTTGAAAGGTCGGAACACTATAGTCCAGTGTTTTTGCCGGTGAAATAAGGATAAGCATACTATTGAATAATGGTAATCGCCTTGGTGACTGATTCGGTTTTGTTTTGATCTCGACTGGTAAACTTCACCACTACGGCATATGTTCCATTCGGAACAAAATTTCCTCCAACTTGTCCATCCCAAGGACAGAAAGGCTGTCTTGGTTCTACGTTTTCATGCTGGCAATAGAAAATTAATTCCCCCCAGCGGTTATAAATATAGACTTCCACCTCATCAATGTATTCATTGGCATAAAGAATGAAATTCCGATTGGGATCATTTAACACCACGCCATTTGGGAAAGAGATTTTCAATGCACAATCTTCAACTACCTCGAAATTGCTTACATAGAAACAACCCAAAGTATCAGAAACGGTCAATTCGTAAGTTCCTGGTAAAGTAGGGGTGAAAGTCGCTGTGGTTGAAACTTCGTTCCCATTTAATTTCCAAGAGTATATATCATAAACTCCCGGATCTATGGTCTCAGACACCCCCTCTATTGCACATATCGTGATGCTTTGTGGTACAATAGGAGGTACTATTATTGATTTTACAACCAATCCACTCGCTCTTCCCAAATCGCATCCTGCGGCACTTCTCAAAAGGACTTCGTATGTCCCTTCTTGGCTTACTTCGATGACTGGCAAATCATTGAATGACGGGATCCGAGTTCGAGTTCCTCCTTGAACACTGTACCACTCAATATTTTGAACCTGAGATAAATCTGCATCCACGGCAATGGTGGTGCTTGTTTGGTCTACACAGAATGGGACTACATCTAACTCTACTTCTAGTTTTTCTATAAGCACTTCCGCATCAAAGAAAAACTGATTTGTCGGACAAAGACCTCCAGCTCTTGGTTGAACTTCCAATGAATAAGTTCCTGAGCTATTTGGAACAAAAGTTTGAGATCTCCCAACAATGATTCCAGTGGAATCTCTCCAAAGAAATACAACATCCGCTGGATCAGCATTAGTTAGGACGGCTTCATACCGAACTCCTACCTGACAATCAACAATCGGAGGGGGGATATCAAAGTCTAAAGGCTGGGTAATTGTCGCAGTAATTGTTTCCCTTCGAGGACAATCAATTCCTGCAGGATCTTCGCCTCTTACCAAATAAACTCCGCTTTGAGTGATAGTGAAATTACCGCTTGGATCAGGGGAGATGGTTGTCCCACTTGAATTGGTTACGGTATAATTCAAAGCGACAGGCGAAGTTGGGATGAACGTGAAGCTTTCGCAAGCGGTCAAAGTAGCTGGAACTGAAAACACAACCTCAAATTTCTGGGCAACAGAATATGTAATAGGGTCTGGAATGGCACAATTCGTAGGATCAGTAACTTCTACAGAATAATCTCCATAAGGAACATTTATTCCAACCTGGCTACTGTTGGTGAAATTGCCAGAAAAAGTTTGTCCATCTCCCTGTCGGGTAATCAAATAACTTCCCGAAGGTGTTCCTGAAGCGAATTCGATAAAAATTGTACCGTTCTCGACTCCGTTTAAACTGCAAATTTCATCGATAGTGCGGACTGTATACTCAAATCCCGCAGGAGGATTGGAATTTTCCACCGTTACTGTGGCGATGTAAAAACATCCGGTGCTGTTTTCCGCCTCAATAGTATAGATTCCCGGTAATACATTCGAAACTGGAATCACATCGCCTGCCGTGACATTAGTAAAAACCTCACCGGTCTCCTGGACAGTCACAGTTGTAGCATCTCCTTGCATCAGTATTTCAAATGATCCATCTGGCGTAGCGCAATCTGTAGCTGGGGTAGTCTGAGTCGCGACTACGATTGGAAGTTCGTTTACCAAAAGGGGAAGTCTCTTTTCAATAGTACAACCATCCAAAATCGGATCCTGAGTCACAAAAATTATTTCGTATAAACCTGGTCCAGGCAGATTATTTATAAATAATTCCAACTCGAAGAAATTGCCCAGCGGCACCCGAGTAGGATCACCAGCCAGTTCATAAAACCAATCTCCGGTGATCGGAGTATTTGGCGCAAATGTGACAGTGGTCTCTTCGTAGCAAACTTCTTCAGCAGTCTGAGTCAGGTCAAATTGAAATGCTGGACCTACAAAGAT
>JBBQDY010000056.1:0-13110 GCA_038320155.1 Cytophagales bacterium | reverse complement strand
AATTCCAGTACCATAGCCAAACAGGTAAGTGTTGGTCAAACGTGAGTTTTCGGGGATTTTATTTCGATCAGTGACATATCCATGGTCAAAATTTGCACTCCAATACAATCGGATCGGAATGGTGCTGAATTGCTCTAATTTGAAAAAATTCGAAACATCGAATTCCTTATCAAAAAATTTCCAACGAAAGCTGTTCTTATGCACATAGAGCTGCTGGCCTTCAATTACATTCAGCTCATAGCCTCTAATAAAATCCGGAGAATAGCCAATCCCTCTCACCAAAGTATATGGCTGTCGCTCGCTAAGAAACCAATCTGCAGTAAGACCTGTGTTGAAATGAAACCGATCATTGATTTTCCAATATTTATTGGCTGTCATATTCACCTCCACCTCGTCCAGTTCATCCACAAAAAAGATCCCATACTTGGTGATGGACAGCTGCAGTAATTCACCGTCTGTGGCATAGGCCACATTATCCCGCTTGTCATGTCTAAAAGTATAAGTACTGTAGAGAAACCTTAGAGTAGGGTTTCCGCTTTGGAAGTAATTAGGATTTTGGACTAGTATCCGAGGGTCAATTCTAGTAAAATTATAGCCCAAAGTAAGAAAATGAAAATTGTAAAAACTTCTTCGGTAGGTATATCTAGCAGACGCCCCTATATTTTTGCGAAGCACTCGCTCATCTTCGGCGGTGTAAAATACCTGACGATTGAATTCTGATTTGATTGGAATTGTTTTGTTTTCGTTGAAATTGATTTGAAAAGCTAAACCGTGCTTTTGGTTTTTATCGATGTAAGGTTTGCTGTATTGAAAATCCAATGCTCTGGTAAATCCCAACTGACCTGAAAATCTCAATTTCTCATTTCGACCACCCACATTAGAATGGCTCAATCTTAGGCCGAAATTCACTCTTGAAAAATCCCTTCCTTGATTAGTCCACCACTCTGCGAAATTTCGATCCGCAAGCTGAAAAATAACTGATGGGAGAATATACCATCGCTCTTTTACGGTAATCAATACCTCAACTTCACTTTCGTCGATTTCCAGAGGCGTGATATCAACAGAGGTAAACAGACGAAGATTGTAGATTTTTTTCTGATCAGCGATTAGGATATCAACGAGTGCTTCCCAATCGTAGTAATAATCAGTTGTGAAATCCAGCTCCCGAAGGATGATCTCTTTTTTAGTTTTTTCATTCCCAATGATGAAAATATTATTCACTTTTACCTTACGTCCTATTTCGGCTGGTGCCAAAGAGGTGTCAGTCTGGGCGTTTGATTTTTTGATATTAAAAAAACCTGCCATGAGTATGGCAAAGGCAAAAGAGAAAAAGATATGTGGGTACTTAAACTTCAAAATGGAATTGGGATAAGACTTTTAGGGTTGCAAAATTGAAGTTTATATTTAGAATCAGTTATGTTTAAAACCATCCTTAGAAAGATAGTAATATTTCCAGTTTTGGTGTACCAGTATACCATTTCGCCACTTTTACCTGCTACTTGTAGGTACACACCTACTTGTAGTCAATATACTAAGGAAGCGATCTTAAAACATGGTGTCATCAAAGGAGGCTGGCTAGGAATCAAACGTATCCTAAGCTGCAATCCTTGGGGAGGACATGGTCATGATCCAGTTCCTTAACTGATTTTTGTTTTAGGGCCATTTTTCATTGCCAGAAACACCAGAACTATTCCTCCGATTACTAATGGAACACTTAGAATTTGCCCCATATTGTAGGTCATGGATTCCTCAAAATCTACTTGGTTTTCTTTGAAAAACTCCCAAACAAAACGCATTCCAAAAACACTGATCAGGAATAGCCCTAAGAGTAAGCCTTCAGGTGTCCGCTCTTTGTAGTGATTCCAAATGGCGAACAAAATCAGAAATGTAATAAAGTAGGATATCGATTCATAGATTTGGGTTGGATGTTTGGCTTTTCCAAAAGTCCGAACAGTAGCAAGATAGTGATCACCCTTTTCCACTATCGTCAGATCCAAAGGTGTTTCCACCTCTTCCGCGTAATAGTTTTTTGAAGAGCCAAACTGTGTCAATGCATATTTGATATCTCTTCTCAGGGTAGTCTCAAGATTAGCTACGTCATAAGTTCCTTTGCCGATTTTCAGATCGATATTCATTGGGACGATTCCATTTCCTTTCAGTTCTCCATCTCGATCCGTAGGCTTGTATGTTTCAATTGATTCAACCGGTACCCGAAGCGAGGAAAGTATTTCTTCAATATGCCATCCATATACGAAGCCATTGTCGCTATTGGTTTCTTTTCCCCCAATCTCTGAATTCATCAAGTTGCCAAATCGGATCAGTGCCCCAGTCATCGCGGTAACAATTACGATTCGATCTACTACCCAGAGGTAACTTTGTCCCGGAGTCCTTTTAGCATAGATCCACAGTGCAATCAATATCGCGATCGCGGCTCCATGACTCGCTAGTCCACCTTCCCATACTTTCAGAATGTCAATTGGATTGCTAAGGTATTTTTCAGGCTCATAGAAAAGCACATGGCCCAATCTTGCTCCGATTATAGTCGCCAACACCATATAAATGGTCAGCTTATCGACGAGATTTTCATCTTGGCCTTCCTTTCGGAAAAAGTAAACCATGAATTGCTGTGAAATGATAAAGCCCAAAGCAAAAAGTAAACTGTACCATCTTAGTCGTTCAAAGTTGGCAATAACAGCCGGATTTGGATCCCAGACTACATAACCTAAAATAAATTCAAGCATTTTTTTTGAATTAGAGTTGGTCTAATTGTTCAAGTTCTTCGACATAGCCTGCAGAAAGTATCGGAAATCGATACCATGTTTTAGGATCTATATTGAATTCGTCGAGATGGAATGAGGGTGCGAGACGTTCTCTTTTCCACTGATTTCGGGACCAAAGTTGGAAGAATTTTTTGATATAACCTTTCAAAACGGAGGAATCCAATTTCAGTTCGTCTAAAAGAATCAAATAAACATCTTGTGGTGATCGCCGATCTCGAATGGCTAATTTTTCTATTTCTACGATGAGCGAATAAGGCATTAAGTCTTTTTCATCAGTTTGGCTACGCTCCAATGGACGCAATTCTGCACTAGGCTGGAGGGAATTAACCAATGCTAATCCTGGCTGATCTAGATTTTTCTCAGCCCATCTGAGCCAGTGAAGGATGAAATGTTTATCCACCGCAGCGATCGGTGAGATACTCCCACTCGTATCTCCATCCATCGTGGTATAGCCAACATCTCCTTCGCTTCGGTTGGAGGTAGCAAGCAATAATGCATTATTCAGGTTGGCAAGCATCCAGATAATAGGTGACCTTGTTCGGGCCTGAATATTTTGGAGCGTGATATCATCTTTTTCCCAAGTCAATTTTCTGCCGATTGCCTTTTCAATTTTACCAGTATAAGAAGCTACCTCTTCGTCAATATTCCAATGATAAAAAGTAGCGCCAATACTTTGGGCTAGGAATCGAGCGCTTTCAAGGGTGTCCGTGGATGAATTTTCAGTGCCTTGGTAGGCGGTGGTCAATAGCTGGCCAACTATTTCTTTGATTGGATCTGAACTGGATATCTTAAGATTGATTCCTGATTTTTTCAAGAAACTATCAAGGCCAAGTTCAGCTACTCCACGCTTCACCATTTCAGAGACTAATATGGCTACGGTGGAAGAATCTGCTCCCCCGGATAGTGAAAGAACGAATCCATTGCTCTTGCTTTTCCGCAGGTAATCAAATAGTGCTAAAGAAGTAGCCTGGACAAACTCTTCCTCTTTGGTTTGAATTGGAGCTATTTCTTGAATCTCAGGCTTGAGCTCAAAGGTCATCACTTGAACATCCTGATAGGATAGGAGACCATTTCGGGCAAGTAGTGTTCCTGATTTGGCGAGCATGATTTCGCCGTCAAAAATCATCCTCCCGCTTTCATTACCCAATAAATTGATATAGCAATAATAACAATCGAAGATGGAAGAACTGTTTTCGATCAGATTTTTGCGCTCTTGGGTTTTCCCCATCGCAAAATGACTGGAGCTTGGATTAAATATCAGATCTACGCTGCGACCGCAAAGTCGGTAGCCCGGTCTCACAGGACCTCTCCAAGCATCCTCGCAGATTTCAAAACCGTAATGAATGTCCTTGATGTAGAACGTTTGATCCCCAAAAGGGTATGTCTTTCCCTCAAATTCGAATTCGATTAATTCGTTGGCTTGCCAGGGAGTAAACCACCTGAATTCGTAATGGACACCATCAATAGCCATGAATTGCTTTGCGACAAAGCCTTTGAGCACAGCATTTTCTATTACAGCTACTGTATTATATACCTTATCCTGAATCCGAACAGGTAATCCTACTGCGACAGTAATGTCTTGACAATGTGGGAGAAGGAGAAGCAGCTGGCTTAGCGCTTTTTTTGGATACCAGTAGCTCAAAAATAAATCTTCACTTCCATATCCAGTAATGGCAAGTTCAGGGAAACAGACTAGCTCTGCCTGTAATCGCTTTGCTTCTTCTATTCCGGCTATGATTCGTTCAAGATTACCAGTCCAATCTAAGGGAGTCTGATTAAGTGTGGCTGCGGCAATTTTGATCGGAGTCATCAGTTGATTTCAATTTGTAATTTTATTGACTAAGTGGCAATTTTCAGGAGTTCGCATGCATTTTTGGAAGCCTCTTGCTCTGCTTTTTTCTTAGTGGGGCCTTTTCCTTGGGCGATCTCTACGTGCTCCACTTGAAGTGCAACAATAAATTCTTTGAAGCGCTGATTGCCATGAATAGCTATTACTTCATAATCGATCTGTTTGTTTGTTCTCTGGGACCATTCGATTATTTTGCTCTTGTAATTGGTGGTCGTAGCAATCATATCGTCCACATCCATGTGAGTCAGGATCCGAGTCAGGATAAAAGATTTGGTAAAAGCGTAGCCTTTGTCTAAATACACTGCTCCAATAAATGCCTCAAGAATATCTCCGTAGAGAGATTTGTTTCCAGTGAAACTTCGCTCTCCTATTTCTTGATTGAGGATATTTTTCAATCCAATCTTTTGTCCGGTAGAATTCAGATTCTCTCGGTTGACTAGTTTTGATCTGGTTTCGGTAAGGAAGCCTTCGTCCCGATAGGGATATTTGAGAAATAAGTATTCGGCTACCACAGATCCTAAGACAGCATCACCTAGAAATTCAAGACGTTCATTGGAGATCCGGAAACCTTTGCTGGTTTCTTCACCAAGTCCGGAAGGGGTAAGAGAAAGTTTGTAAACAGTTAAATTAAAAGGCTTGCTTCCAATCATCATTTTGATCGAGGAAGCAAGCCTTTTGTCTTTTTCGCTTAAGAAAAGAAATTGAATTCCGAGTTTCTGAAGCAATTTCAAAACTGAAATCAATTATATTTTTTGAAAATTACAGAGCAATTATGCCCTCCAAATCCAAACGTATTACTAAGAGCATAATTGATTTCTCTTTTCTGCGCTTTGTTGAAAGTTAAATTCAACTTCGGGTCAAAGCTCTCATCATCGGTGAAATGGTTGATGGTAGGAGGGACCAAGCTATGATTCATGGCATAAATACAAGCAATCGCTTCAATAGCTCCAGCAGCTCCTAATAGGTGACCAGTCATTGATTTGGTGCTACTAATGTTCAGTTCGTATGCATGTTCACCAAAAACTTGCTGAATTGCTTTTATCTCACCTACATCACCTAGTGGGGTAGATGTGCCGTGGACATTGATGTAATCGATATCTTCTGGTTTGATATTCGCGTCTTCCAATGCAATTTTCATCACACTGCTAGCACCCAAACCTTCTGGATGAGGGGCTGTGATATGGTGTGCGTCTGCAGTCATTCCACCGCCGACGAGTTCTGCATAGATTTTAGCTCCGCGTGCTTTCGCATGCTCGTATTCTTCCAGGATCAAAGCTCCTGCTCCTTCTCCCAATACAAAACCGTCTCGGTCTTTATCAAAAGGCCTTGAAGCAGTTTCAGGAGAATCGTTTCGCTGGGAAAGGGCTTTCATCGCATTGAAACCACCAACACCCGCTTCAGTAATTGCTGCTTCTGAACCACCACTGATGAATATATCGGCCTTGCCTAATCGGATGTAAGTAAATGCATCGATCAGGGCATTGGTACCTGAAGCACAGGCAGAGACTGTGACAAAGTTTGGACCGCGAAAACCATATTTGATTGAAATGAAACCGGCGCTGATATCAGCGATCATTTTTGGAATGAAGAAGGGGTTAAATCGGGGAATGCCGTCGCCTTTTGCAAACTCAGACACCTCATCTTGGAAGGTTCTTAACCCTCCGATACCCGAACCCCAGATTACTCCGGCTCTAGATTTATCGATTTTTTCAAGATCAATTCCAGAATCTATCATCGCCTCTTCGACAGAGACCATAGCAAATTGACTGAAAGGATCCATTTTTCGAGCTTCTTTCCGATCCATAAATTGCTCGATATCAAGGTTTTTGACCTCGCAAGCAAATTGTGTTTTGAAAAGAGAGGCATCGAACTTGGTAATCGGCGCAGCACCGCTCACACCATTAGACAGGCCCTGCCAAAATTCAGCAGCAGTGTTGCCTATTGGTGTGAGAGCACCTATACCTGTTACAACAACTCTTTTTAAATTCATGGAATGAATTTATGAATTATTATTTAACGTTAGCTTCCAAGTAGGATACAGCCTGTCCAACTGTACCAATTTGCTCAGCTTGATCGTCTGGAATAGAAAGATTGAATTCTTTTTCGAATTCCATAATCAATTCTACTGTATCCAGAGAATCCGCTCCAAGATCATTTGTAAAACTTGCTTCCAAAGTCACTTCAGACTCTTCTACTCCAAGTTTATCAACGATGATGGCTTTTACTTTTTGTGCAATTTCAGACATTTTGTGATCAGTTTAGTATTTAACACTTCGCAAAGAAATATATTTAAAACCTAATTGGCAAAGAAAAGATGGAAGTAAATTTTTCTGCAAATTGCGGTTCAATACCGTTAAATTTTTATTTCTAACTTTGTTTTGATCCATTTTCTTCCCAAATGAAGAAGGCCAGATTACTAGTCGAGCATACGTATGATTTTGAGCTTTTGGGGCTTGTGTCCACTGTGAAGGACTATAAGATGGCTTGGCTTATCAATCGAGATCTTCATCTTGATCTTCGTAAAGTAGCCGATCTCGAGCTTGAGTTTGTTACCACACCCAATCTGAAAATCTCACAATATTTTCTTTCTTTACCACATGGGTTCGTGCAATTATTAAAAAACAGAGCTTTAAATTCGATAAACCAAGTTTCGTATTTGGTTCCTGAACTGAAATCCATGGATTATTTCCTCCTTGTTCAAGATGAGACCTTTCAGATAAGTATCGATACCTTTGTCGAAGAACTTGCAAAAAACCAACTTGTCCAAAATGTCATAAAGTTGGACGTAGAAAAGCTTAAATCAAAAGAAAACCTACTAACCTATTAATAATAGAATGAACAAATTTAACAAAACCAAGATCCTTGCTACCATTGGTCCAGCGTCGAATAATTATGAGACGATTAAGAGTTTGGCTGCTGCCGGAGCAAATGTGTTTCGATTGAATTTTTCTCATGGATCTCACGAAGTTCACAAAGAAGTCATCCAAATCATTCGCAAAGTAAATGAGGAGATGAACACTCATTTAGGAATTCTTCAAGATCTTCAAGGGCCTAAAATCCGAGTCGGTGAAGTAGAAAACAACGGGGTGGAAATCAAGCCTGGTGCTCCTATTACTATCACGAATGACCCGGTAATCGGCACCAGCGAACTGGTAAGCACTGTTTACCAGAATCTTCCAAATGACGTAGTTCCCGGGGATCGAATTCTGATTGATGATGGTAATTTGGAATTGGTGGTAAATAACACGGATGGAAAGAATGTTAATTGTAGCGTGATTCATGGGGGTATTTTAAAGTCCAGAAAAGGAATTAATCTTCCAAACACCAAAGTTTCTGCGCCTTCACTTACAGAAAAGGACATTGAAGATTTAGCATTCGGCTTGAGCCAAGATGTAGACTGGATTGCACTTTCGTTTGTAAGATCCGCTGAGGATATCATTGACCTTAGAAAGCGAATCGAAAAAGCAGGGAAAGTTTGTAAGATCGTTGCCAAAATAGAAAAGCCTGAGGCTTTGGAAAACATTGATGCGATCATAGCCGAGACTGATGCGATCATGGTGGCTCGAGGGGATTTGGGTGTGGAAGTTCCTATGGAAATCGTCCCGCTTTGGCAAAAGAAAATGGTGGAGAAATGTAAGATCGCTTGCAAGCCTGTCATCATTGCTACTCAAATGATGGAAAGCATGATCGTGAACCCTCGTCCAACCCGTGCAGAAACCAATGACGTCGCAAACGCAGTTCTCGATGGAGCTGATGCAGTAATGCTTTCTGCAGAAACTGCCTCCGGAAAATATCCTGTCAATTCGGTAAAAGCGATGAGCAGTATCATTAGCTATTTGGAGGAAAATGCGAATATCTATCACAACCTTTACAAAATCCAGGAAGAGGATGATACGTTTTTAAGCAATAACTTGATTTTAATGGCGGCTAGACTTTCTAGAAATGTGAATGCAAAAGCCATCGTAGGAATTACATCTTCTGGCTTTACAGCTTTCCGATTGGCCTCTCATCGTCCTTCAGCTAATATTTTTGTTTTTACCCGCAATAGAGAATTACTTACACAGATGAGTTTGGTATGGGGAGTGAGAGCTTATCTATATACCAATCAGATCTCAACCGATGCCACTTTCATGGATATCGAAAAAAGATTGAAAGCTGATAATCATGTGAATACTGGAGATATCATTATTAATACTGCCAGCATGCCACTTAAAGTAAAAGGTAAAACCAATATGCTTAAGATTCATTTGGTGGAATAACCCAAAATTGGATATCAGAGTAAAAGAGGCGCTTAACTGGCGCCTCTTTTTTTTTCAATTCAATTAGATTGAAATACAGTTCGAATGATGAAATCTACAATTCACCGGTAAAGCCAAATCCCAAAGCAGACTTTAAAGTTGATTAGGTACAAAATATAACTATTTCATACTATGACAAAACTATTAAAGTACCTGTTTTTTGGAACGTTCCTAGCGACGGTCCTTTCATGCGTTAGCGACGACTACCAAGGCGGAGTCCCTTTTCCAACGCTTATTCAAGCATCATCTGATGCAGGATTGACTACGCTCGTATCCTCGATCCGAGCAATTCCCGGATTGGAAGCAACACTTCAAGATCAATCTGCTATTACTGTATTTGCCCCTACCAATGAGGCTTTTGCAAATGCATTGGTTCAGTTTAATGCTACTGATCTAACTGATTTAGTTGCTAAGCTGGGTGGAGCTGCAAACCTCCAAACTGTTCTAGGATTTCACGTAGTGCCGGCAGTAGCTTTTTCTGATCAGCTCGCAGCGAGTAACACGTTTACTACGCTAGCTGGTCAACAACTAAAAGTAAACAAAGCTCCAGGTATCATCACTGTAATTGATGCTGCTGGAAATACAGCAACAGTAACCCAAGGCGACATCGAAATTGAAAATGGAGTAGTGCATGTCATTAACAGAGTGTTGATTCCAAGTATTGAATTACCAAAGCCTACTCTTGTGGAAGCCGCTACAAAAGCTGGGTTGACAACGCTTTTAACAGCAGTTACCGCAGTTAATGGGTTGCCAAATAAGCTTCTTTCAGCTGGAGCAATTACTGTTTTCGCGCCAACCAATGAAGCATTTGCTGCAGCACTCCAAGTGTTTAAAGCTGCAAATTTAAATGAGCTAGTAATTAAAATCGGAGGTGCAGCAAACCTTGAGAAAGTTCTTGGTTTCCATGTCGTACCTGCAGTTGCTTTTTCGAAGGATTTAGCTGCTACAAATTCATTTACTACGCTCTCTGGCCAAAATATTATCGTGAATAAGACAGGGAACACTGTCTCAGTTCAAGATCAGCTAGGACGAGTTGCTCAGGTAGTTGCGGCAGATATTGCCATTTCCAATGGCGTCGTGCACGTAATCAATGGAATGATGCTTCCTGATTTGATGCTTCCCAATGTAGTTGAAGCTGCCAATGCTGCTGGACTGACCACTTTGATTGCTGCCGTTACTGCTGCAGATCTCGGCTCTACCTTATTGAATGCCCCAGCTATTACTGTTTTTGCGCCTTCGAATGCTGCATTTGCAGCCGCTTTGCAAGCTTTTGGAGCAGCTAACTTAAATCAGTTAGTCGCTAAAGTAGGTGGAGTTAAAAATCTTCAAACTATCCTTGGCTTCCACGTAGTACCTGCTGTAGCATTTGCTTCTGATCTGGCCGCCACGAATACCTTTACCACTGTTGCCGGGCAATCATTGACTGTGACTAAAAATGCTTCCGGTGTGACGGTAACTGATGCAAGAGGCAATGTAGCAAGAGTAACTACTGCAGATGTGGCGATCAAAAATGGAGTTGTCCATGTAATTGATAAAGTCCTACTGCCTAATTATACACTTCCCACAGTTGTGGAAGCAGCTACTGCCGCCAACTTGACAGTTCTTTTGCAAGCTGTTACAGCTGCTGGACTCGGAAGCACTTTGTTGAATGCTGAAGCAATCACCGTATTTGCTCCTACCAATCAGGCTTTCACTAATTTATTGACTTCCTTAAACTTGACTTCCCTCCAGGGATTGATTGATGCTCTTGGAGTGGAAGCAGTTACTAAAGTACTTGGATTCCACGTCGTACCCGCTACTGCTTTCTCTTTCAACCTTGCCGAAGGTGATCAAATGGTACCAACTTTAGCCGGACAAATGCTAAGAGTAAATCGTACCGGTAACGCAGTAAAAGTGACTGATGCTGGAGGAAAAACTTACACTGTAGTGGCGGCTGACGTAGCGATTAGAAACGGTGTTGTTCATGTCATTGACGGAGTTATGCTCCCTACCTTATAATTACCAACGATTAATTAACTTTCATGCTAAAGGGACAGATCTTCTGTCCCTTTTATTTACTTTTTAGATTTAGAAAAATCCAGTAAGAAAAAGTATGTCGGCCAATAAATATTCAATATTAGCGTAAGGAGCTGGAAGATTATGTTTAACAATCGATTCAAATTTATTTTGCCTGGCCTTTTGGGACTGTATTCGTTCTGGAATATTGTCACGCTGGAAGGTGATCGGCTTTTTCAGGCCGATCTACCCACCAAAAATCTTTTCATAGTCATCTTAATCCTCTCCTATGCGGTTTGGTTTGCAAACTGGACTGCTGAAAAATTCCTGATTTCAAATATACCTTCACTCCATCCGCTGATTTCTCAGTTTCTTAGCAGCCTAGTTTTAGTGTCAATAGTCGCTCTCTGTTCGGTAGAGTTAACAGGTTTAATGTTTGGAGGACCCTTTGGATTGACCTACCAAAACCTACTTCTTACTATTGGTTTTACTTTTCGGATCAACCTCTTTTTAAACTGTATCAATGCGATTTTTTTCTTTAACCGGAAATTCAATGAAAAAAGTATTGAGACGGAAAAACTCAAAACTTTAAACACCCAAGCGAAATTGGAATCAGTTAATACGCAGCTTAACCCGCATTTTTTCTTCAATAATCTCAGTGCATTATCAGTTCTGATTTATGAGGATGTCGATAAAGCTGATGCTTATCTGCAGCGTCTCAGTATTATTTATCGCTACATCTTGAATAATACAAATCAAGAATTGGTCACAGTGGCACAGGAAATTGAGTTCCTTAAAAGCTACTTGGAGTTATTGGAAATTCGATTTAAAGATTCCCTTTCATTTGATCTTCAAATGGAAAGCGACTGTCCAGAGAAAATGATTCCGCCTGCCGTGCTTCAGCTATTGGTAGAGAATGCTGTGAAGCACAATTATTTCACGGTCAAAGAGCCTTTAGAAATCCAAGTAAAATGCAGTTGTGAGCAAATCGAAATTTTCAATAAAAAACAACTTAAACCTATTAAAGAAAAGTCAACTGGAATAGGACTTCAAAACATATCTGATAGATACAGGTTTCTAAATTCATCGATTTTAATTGAAGATCGACAAAATTCATTTAGGGTCATATTACCATTGATAGAAACCGATGAACGTACTTTTAGTAGAAGACGAGCCATTAGCTCAACAACGGATTAGCAGTATTTTGGCTAGGAATTTTCCTGATTGGAAAATTTTAGACACTGCACAAAGTATCAAGGAGTTTGAAGCCGCTTGGGCCAATTTCCCGACTGTGGACTTAATTTTATGCGATATTCATTTGGCTGACGGCTTGAGTTTTGAAGCATTTCGAGAGAGAAAAGTCGAGATCCCTGTCATATTTATCACTGCTTACGATCAATATGCACTCCAATCTTTTGATCACAATTGCATTGATTATGTGCTTAAACCGATTGATGAAAGTCGACTTGTCCGTGCCTGTCAAAAAGCAAAGCAATTCAAAGCTTCCCCAATTAATCCTGAGTTCATTTCAGGATTTTTGGCCAATTACGCTCAAAAGTCCTACAGAAAGCGGTTTCTCACCAAACTTGGAAATCGTTTTTCATTTGTAACGGTTGATCGCGTCAGCTATTTTTATTCCGAGAGTGGGATGACCTACCTTATCGAAAGCGGTTCCACACAGCGCCAACTTATTGATCATTCCTTGAATGAACTGGGGTCGGATCTGTTGGATCCAATTAAGTTTTATCGAGTCAATCGATCTATGATCATTAATCTGGAGTCTCTGGTAGAGATCAAACCTTACTACAATGGGAGATTGGTTCTATCAATGAATTCAAAAAGTGAGGATGCGATTGTGGTGGCTCGTGAGCGAGTAAATGAATTCAAAAATTGGATTAATAAATAAAAGTATGCCTATAAAAATTGTGCTGAGTTTCTGTCTTTTACTTTTTGCATATTTCAGCGCTTCCGCCCAATCGTCGAGTTTTCCTTCGATAGACTCACTTAAGCGAGCAGTTATTGAAATAGAACAGGATGTGTATGAAGTCAAATTGAATTTGCACAAATCTCAACAGCAATTGAAGACGGGAATTCTGGTAGCTACCATTGGTTACACAGTCACAATTATTGGAGGACAACTTTTGGGCACTGAACCTCAATTGGGCAAGACTTTACTTTATGTAGGGGG
>JBBQDY010000055.1:0-13131 GCA_038320155.1 Cytophagales bacterium | reverse complement strand
ATCAGGGTTAATACCATGAGCCGCTACATTAGCCCCGCGAAGCCCTACTTCCTCTTGTACCGTAAAAGTCGCGTAGACATCGTATGCAGGATCTTCCAATTGCTTGAGTGTCTCAATTAAAATAAAAACTGCAACCCGGTTGTCAATTGATTTACAGTTAACGCAATCCCCCATCTCGATCAATTCCCGATTTCTAGTCACGGGATCTCCAATTGTAATCCATTTTTCCACCTCGGCTTTGGGCATTCCCAAGTCAATAAAAAAATCGGTAGTCTTGGGAAGTTTTGTTTTTTCCTCTTCTGACATCACGTGGATCGGTTTACTTCCCATCACACCAATGAAGTCCTTTTTTCCATGAACGATCACTCGCTGAGCAGTCAGGGTTTTTGGATCAAATCCCCCTAACGTATGAAATCTCAAAAAGCCATTTTCATCGATATGTGTCACGATAAATCCGATCTCGTCCATGTGCGCTGCGATCATAACACGCTTCCCATCAGGATTTCGCTTACCTTTTTTGAAGGCAATTACATTTCCAATATTGTCCACTTTTACCTCATTGACAAGTGGAGTCACTTGCTCAATAACAAAATCCCGAACTCTTTTTTCAAAACCGGGAGCTCCGGCGATTTCACAGATTTGCTTGAGTAGAGAAATGTTGATGGACATACTGGATTTATGATTTGAGATATGCGATGAATGATCTATATATTTTCTAGGTCACGATTATCCAGAAGCAATTGAAAATATTCAACCTTTGAAAAAGGAATCGCTTAGGAAAGAAATTTTCCGGGTTTTGAAGGAATACTAATAAGCTCTTACAGTCTTACCTTCCATGAAGTTGACAAAGGATTTATTCACCACCATAGTACCACCTTCTGTTGGGTAATTCCCGGTGAAATACCAGTCCCCTGTATGTTTTGGGATGCATTTATGGAGATTTTCAACGGTCTGGAAAATCACTTGAACTTCGGCTTTGATGTCTTCTGAAGTCACGATTTCAGCGACTTTATTGGAAATCTCGTCATGTGTAAATTTGTTGTAAACACCTTTGACAAAGTTCTCTTTGCCATCAGCCGTAGCTATGCAGGACTCGTAAACTTGATCCAACACATTCTCCATTTTTTGCTCTTTGAGCAAAGCTAAAGCTGCACGGAAAGCGATAAACTCCTTCATCTTGGACATATCAATGCCATAGCAATCGGGATATCTGATTTGCGGAGCAGAAGAGACGATGATGATGCGCTTCGGATTGAGTTTATCAAGAGTCGTCAGAATGCTTTTCTCCAAAGTAGTTCCTCTCACAATACTGTCATCAATCACTACTATCGTATCAATACCCTGCTTGATCACCTCATAGGTAGTGTCATAGACATTGGCTACCATGGTGTCCCTGTCCTCATCATTGGTGATGAACGTTCGGAGCTTTACATCTTTGCTAACTAGTTTTTCCACCCTTGGACGGAAGTTTAACAATTCCTCGAGATTTCCGATATGAGGCTTGCCGTCAATGAAGATCTCTCTCCGCTTTGCGGCTAGGTAATCTTCCAGTCCCTCGATCATCCCCAAGAAAGCTGTTTCTGCAGTATTTGGAATGTAGGAGAAAACCGTATTCTTCAGGTCAAAATCAATGGCCTTCAAAATTTGTGGAATCAGAGCTTTGCCGAGATCTTTTCGCTCTTGGTAAATATCCGGATCTGTACCCCGACTAAAGTAGATTCGCTCAAAACTGCAGGACTTTTTCTCCCGAGCAGGCATAATCTCTTCTTCAGCGTAGGAACCGTCCTTATTTACCACCAGAGCGTGTCCTGGTTTGATTTCCTTGATTTCCTTAAAATTAATATTGAAAGCTGATTTGATTGCAGGCTTTTCGGAAGCCACCACAATCACTTCATCATCTGCATAATAGTATGCTGGGCGGATGCCTGATGGATCACGAACGACAAATGAAGAACCATTGCCAATCACGCCGGCCATCGCATATCCTCCGTCAAAATCCCGACAGGATCTTCTTAAGATCCGAGCTACATCCAATTCGTCTTCTATGACTTGGGTGATTTGTTCGTTAGAAAATTTATGCTTGTATTTATTGAATATCCGTTGGTTTTCCTCATCTAAAAAGTGTCCGATTTTTTCCATCACCGTCACGGTATCAGTTTTCTCTTTCGGATGCTGGCCGAGCTCTACCAACTTGCCGAACAGGTCTTCCACATTGGTCATGTTGAAGTTTCCAGCCATGACCAAGTTTCTGCTTCTCCAATTGTTCTGCTTTAAGAAAGGATGGCAAGTTTCAATGGAATTTTCTCCATGGGTTCCATAACGTAGATGCCCCAACCAAACTTCGCCGGTAAATGCAATATTTTCTTTCAGCCATTCTCCGTCGGATAGTGCATCATGCCCGCCAAGTTTTTTGGCCTTTTTATACTTCTTGTTGATTTTGTCAAAAATAAAATTTACAGCTGAAGGTTCGATCGACCGGTACCTACTGATGTAGCGTGTACCAGGTTTTGTATCGATTTTGATATTGGCTACTCCGGCACCATCCTGACCTCGATTGATTTGCTTCTGCATTAGCACATAAAGCCTGGAAGAGGCAAAAGCCGCTGTACCGTATTTGTCAATGTAGTATTGAACGGGTTTTCGCAGCCTTATCATTGCTATGCCACACTCGTGTTTGATTGCGTCACTCATGGAGTCGGGAGAAATTATATTTGGTAGTTCAAAGGTAATCGAATTTAAAAGAAAATTTGGCCTAAAAAAGTTCTTATCCCCTTGCTTAGATTACTGGCAGCGGTTCGCTAATGAATATTTTCTATACCCGAGATTCGATAGAGATTGAGAAAAATTAAGGTCGAAATGCAGCGTTTTTCCCCATCATTTCCACACTAAAAAGATGAAAAAATGCCCTATCTCGCTTAAATCGCAATGGCATAAAGATCGCACTTAACAAATAGTGGACAGTCACAATCCTAAGTACCGAGGCCGGACTCAACTATGTTAAAATAAACTAAACCAATTAATATCATGAAAAAGTCAATATTAATGTCTGCTCTACTAATCGGAGGATTAGCAGCAGCAAGCCCAAAAATCAATGCAACTACTCTTCCAACTTCAATGGAGCAGAGCCAGCAAGAAAAAGTAAAGATCGACCCTGAGCAATTACCCGAATCTGTGAAAAATTCAATTACTGCAGATGAATCCGTTGCAACACGATCTATCGCTGAAGCTTGGCAAATGCCAGTTCCCGAAGGCAAATTTCACTATAAAGTTGTTTTTGACAATGGCATAGAAGAGAAGCTAAGCAAAACCTACGACGAAGCTGGAAACGAGATTGAAGAATAAAAAATAAAGTTTTATAAATTACACCCTAAGGCACCGGATTCTTATCTGGTGCTTTTTTTGTACGCTTATTGAAAATTTAAGATTTCATGAAACAGTTATTATTAGTCGAAGATGATCTTACTTATTCCCGGATTGTCAAGACTTTTTTAGAAAAAAATGATTTTTCAGTTCAAACCTGCATTAAGGTAAAAGATGCTCAGCAACTTTTATTGAATCAAACTTTTGATTTGATTATAGCCGATTTTAGGTTGCCTGATGGTACTGGTATGGAGCTTTTGCAATGGTCCAAAACAAAATTCCCGGATACGCATGTGATTCTCATTACCCATTATTCAGACATAAGAATTGCAATCAAAGCCATGAAACTGGGGGCTTTCGAATACATCACCAAACCGATTAATCCCGATGAACTTCTAGCAACCGTCAGAGAATCTATTGCTCAGTCTAATTCTATCAGTGAATTCTCCCCAATCACAGAAGCCCTAAAAACTAGCTCAACTCAAAAACCACCATCTTTTTCTTATGTAGTTGGAAATTCACCCGTCGCAGAAAAACTAGAAAACCATATTAAGCTCGTCGCACCCACTGATTTCAGTATTCTAGTATTGGGTGAGACAGGTACTGGAAAAGAATTTATTTCTAAGCGGATTCATGAATTTTCGTCGAGAAGTTCGGGGCCTTTTATTGCAATTGATTGCGGTGCACTACCAAAAGAACTCGCTGGGAGCGAACTGTTCGGCCATGTCAAAGGTGCTTTTACAGGAGCATTGGACAATAAAACAGGACATTTCGAGCGGGCAAACGGTGGGACGATCTTCTTGGATGAGATCGGAAACCTTAGCTATGAAGTTCAGATTCAATTACTACGAGCCATTCAAGAGCGAACGATTCGTAAGATAGGAGGAAACAAAGAGCAGGCTATTGATGTGAGAATCATCGCTGCAACCAATGAAAATCTGACCCCACAATCAGGAAGCGGTCAGTTTCGGGAAGATTTGTACCATCGTCTAAACGAGTTTACCCTGCAGGCGATTCCACTTCGCGATCGAATGGGCGACCTAAATGACTTCGCCATGCAATTTTTGGAAGAAAGTAACCATCGACTCAATAAGCAGATCAAAGGCTTTACAAACGAAGTATGGGAGATTTTCTTAGGATATGACTGGCCAGGGAATCTTCGCGAATTGAAGAATATCATCAAACGATCAGTTCTGCTTTGCAACGACCTATTGATATCCAAAGAGTCTTTGCCTCTGGAACTTCAAAATCCTGAAAATCTGATCGCAAACCGAATTGAATCAGATTCTTACTCAGATCACAACAGTGCTCCTACTGCAACAAATTACAAAAGTCAATGGGTGGAACAGGAGAAAGAACTTATTCAAAAGGTCTTGAACGACACAAAGTTCAATAAATCCAAAACTGCAAGGATATTAAAGATGGATCGAAAAACCCTTTACAGTAAACTGGAAAAGTACGGTTTGGGCTAATCTTCTGAAACTCCGACAACAGAAAACCCCATGGTGAGTTGATCCAGCAGGGAATTTACCTCAAGATCTAGTTTTTCCAAAAGCTCGGCTAAACCTTTCTGATTTTTCATTTTCAGGTTAGTTTCTATTTTCCTGGCAATTATACAGCTAGGGCTTTTGATTTGTCCGAGTCGGCTGGCTAGTTGATGGCAAATCTCCAAAATCCTAGAATAGTCTCCAGCTTTGAATGAATCTTGGAGTCCATGAAGATCAAGGCGAGTCTGAAGGATCAATTCCCCTAATATATCCTGCAATATCTGCTCATCCCCCATGCAGAACCTTCTTAGATCGGTCAATTCAAATGCTTCCTCTTCAACTGAGAGTTTGATTGGCTCAGTGTTTAGCTCTTGAACCAAAGTGCCCGGAAAAAACTTAGCCATGGTTTCGATTAGCGCACTTTCTTGAAAAGGCTTAAACAATATCTCATCAAAACCAGCGGTCCTTAAATTGTCTCGCTCTTCCAAAAACACATTAGCAGTCATCGCCAATATTGGAGTCTCTTCGAAACGCGTTGTAGCCCGAAGTTTCTTCACCACATCAAATCCAGAGAACTCGGGCATCTGAATATCAATAACTCCCATATCAAAATCCTTCGCCACAAAATCGTCTCGGAATTGAATTCCTCCATGGTAACTGGTGCATTCCGCTCCGAAGTAGGATAGGACAGTTTCCAAGTAACGTAATCCAACGGCATCATCATCCACCAAGAGAATACGTTTGCCAGCAAGATTTAAGCTTTGCTTTGGCTTTGACTCAAGCTCCAAAGTTGTTTCTGAGATTTTCATTGGAAGTTTTAAGTTCATGGTAGTTCCGAGTTTCTCGGTACTCTCGGCAGCAATAGATCCGCCCATTAAATTCACCAAGCGCTGAACAATTGCCAAACCTAAACCGGTCCCGCCATACCGTCTGGAAATAGAAGTATCGGCCTGGTCAAATTCTTGAAAGACCCTTTTCAGCACTTCTGGGTTCATCCCTATTCCTGTGTCCATTATTTCCACAGTTAGGACATTTTCTCCCCATTTGACCAAAACCAATATTTTTCCCCGAGGGGTAAATTTGAATGAGTTGCTTAGGAGATTATTGAGAATTTGCTTGAGTCGCAACTGGTCACCTAGCAAAAACTTTCCTGTAGGTAAATCCATCTCCCACTCAAAGTCGAGGTGTTTTTCCATTGCTTTCAATTCAAAGAAATTTTGAATTGAGCCAAAAAGCAAGTCTGGGTCAAAGGCGCTTTCTTCCAATTTTAATTTACCTGCTTCTAATTTTGAAAAATCAAGAACCTCGTCCACAATCTCCATCAAGGTATCCGATGCAAAACCGATCATTCGTAAATGGGCTTGCTGCTGCTCATTGAGTTTCGATTTCTCCATGACCGCACGGTAACCTTGGATGACATGCAGCGGATTTCTAATCTCATGACTCATATTAGCCAAAAACTCCTGTTTTGAGCGGGCCAAATCTTCAGATTTACGCTGTGAAGCCAAGAGGGTTTCTTGGTATTTTTTATTTAGTTTGATTTCCTTCAGAATGGAGAAAATCATCAGTGAAATTCCAAAAACTGCGAAAAGCACAATTACGACCAGAAATAAAGTGACATCGTAGCTCAGCCCGTAGGCTGATTGATGTTGGGAGTTGGATTCACGTAGGGCGCTTCGTTGAAGGATCCCAACCAGATTCTGAATGGTACTGATTATCTCTCCCTGCTTCAAGGAGAGACCAGCTTCCATCGTTGCCAGTTTTTGACGCTGAGAAGATTCTTCCAAGTAGATTCGCTTAATGACTTTGCGGATATTAAAAAGTACACTATCCAGAGTTTGGGGAGCACTTAGGTTAGTAGTTCGATTATTTTGATTCTGTAGTTGGCGGAGGTAGGTGATCAGTTTATCCTCCTGAACAGTGGAATCCCCGATCCGCATGTCCTGCACTTGCAATTCTTGTTTTGGGGCTCTATCCATATTATCCCCACCGATCAGGTAATTTTTTGGTTTAATCTTTTGAAGCGATTCAAATTCTTGATTTGATGCTCGCCGCTTAATTCCAAGTTCTACTTTCCGAAGTGCTTCCTGTGTAAAATTACGGTTTGCGAGATTTTTTTTCACCTCGTACAAGTCAACATAACCACCTACCAAAGTGGCAAGATTGATTCGTATGCTTTCGATATTTATCTGCTCTAGCGAATCTGCAGCAAGTTCATTTAATTGATCGAGCTTCGCTTCCAGAGACAAAACCGTTGAATCTTTAATTCTGATATCTCCATCCTCCCCTGCTTGACTGACTTGGGTTATTTGGATAATCTCAGCTTGAAGCTCATTGAGCACATTCAACTTTCGGTTTGGCTGAGCCAACTCATCCATCGTAGCCAGTAGACGATTGAGAGTATAGTAGGTCAGGCCAGCTATCCCTATCAAAAAGATCGCAGCAAAGAAAAAACCGATTACGACTTTACTTGCAGTATTCACTATGGGAGCTAATCTTTTCATTTTTCTTCTGAATAATCCCAAGAATTATTCCAGAAGTTTAGAATTTAAGTAACGTATACCCCTGGGGGACATATGTAGTAATCGTAGTCAATGCAGAATGGGAAATTTTGACACCCGGCCAAAGGTCTTTCTTGTCCAAATTTCTAGCAACCATCGACTGGCCACAAACGAATATTTCGGCACCTGAGGCTTTCAGTGCTTCATAAACTTTCAAATTCGGATTATCCACTTTACTACGTTCCTGATGTTTTTCATCAGTCAGAAGCGTAAAAATCGCTCCACCATGGACTACCACCTTTACATGTAATCGATCTTGAGGCACTCCGGCTAATCCATGAAGATTCATCAATCGGGCTATATTATCCACCCACCGGCTAATCTCTTCGGGACTATCAGCACCTGTGGAAAGGTCAACCATGATCTTGTATTCTAGCGATGGATCTGGCTTCTCGACTGCATCTTTGATCTCATAGATTCCTCCAAAGTCTTTGACTATGGGAAATTGAGCTGTTTGGGCAAAAGTGAAATGTGCTGAAAACAATAAGATGAGCGAAAAGCATAAGGCATTCGAGAATTTCATAGATCGGTAATTTAGATTGAAAAAGTAGGAATAAACTTCCGATCAAAACAGCCACTAATAAAAAAAGCCCTGAATAAATTCAGAGCTTTCTGTGCGCACGAGAAGATTCGAACTTCCACACTACTTAAAGCACCAGCCCCTCAAGCTGGCGTGTCTACCAGTTTCACCACGTGCGCGGTTATTGGTCTGCAAAAGTATCATTCGAGTACAACCGAAGCAAATTGAAACGAAACCTTTTCGGATTATTTTTAGGAATAAACCTTCTTTTCGGCTGAAAGCAAGGTATTGTAAAGCAAAGAAGCGATCGTCATAGGCCCTACTCCACCCGGAACAGGAGTAATTGCTGAAGCTTTTTCTGCCACTTCGTCAAACTTTACGTCTCCGATCAATTTAAAACCGGACTTCTTGGAAGCATCTTCTACTCTATGGATTCCTACATCAATCACTACAGCGCCAGGCTTGACCATATCTGCAGTCACGAACTCAGGTTTGCCCAAGGCAACAATTAAAATATCAGCTGTCCGAGCGATTTCTTCGAGATTCTTGGTTCGGCTATGAGTCAACGTTACGGTCGCATTTCCAGGATAGCCGTTTCTTGCCATTAGGATACTCATCGGACTTCCCACGATATGGCTTCTTCCAATGACTACACAATGTTTTCCCGAGGTCTCGATCTCATAGCGCTTCAGCAATTCTATAATCCCATAAGGAGTAGCAGATACGTAAGCCGGCCAGTTTAAAGCCATCCGACCAACATTTGCAGGAGTGAATCCATCTACATCCTTTTCGGGTTTGATCTTGCTGGTTACCTTCTCCACAGAAATATGTTTTGGAAGCGGAAGCTGTACGATCAATCCATCAATATGTGGATTTTCATTGATCTCTTCTACCTTTCTAAGCAGTTCTTCTTCGGTTACATTCTCTTCCATTCGAACCAATGTGGAATCAAAACCTACATACTCGCAGGCCTTTACCTTAGCCCCCACGTAAGTCTGACTTGCTCCATCATATCCTACTAAAATCGCAGCTAAGTGAGGGATTTTTCCGCCTTCAGCTTTAATTTCTTCCACACGGATTTTTATTTCTTCTTTGATTTGTGAGGAGGTGAGTTTACCATCGATTATTGTGGCCATTGTGTTTCTATGATTAGCTGGTCATACTTCGACATTCAGCATTCGAAGTTCGACATTCATTATTTAATTATTATTCCGTTCTGCAGTTCCAACACTTTTAACAAAGATAGAAATCAGCTGATTGCATTCATTTTGCAGGATAGCAATTGCATCTTTATCAAGATGAAGATGGGCTTTTTCAATAATTTTAATAGCTACACCACTTTCTCTTAATTCCTTTAAGACTACTTTCATCTTATGAATAAAATCTTTTCTAGATTCTCCAGATTGAGCTTCCCCATAATTCAAAGCCGGTGAAGTCCCACTTCTAAGTAATTGATTCCCCATGTGATTGCCTGCTTTAGAATTCAACATGGAATCTGTAAAAGAAATAACAGTTGCTGCGAATTCTATTAAACGTGCTTCTAGATCATATTTTCGCTCCATAGTACAACACTTATATTAAGCCTCTTATACTTCATAATTAGATGATCAGCATTCTTCATTCAAAATTAAAAGTAATAATGAATGATGAATGATGGTGTATTCAAACTCTTACAAATATCACTATTCCAAATTGAGTCCTCTTGATTCTGCGTTATTACTCAAGAATTCTAAAGTTCTTGAAGTGGTCACACACTTCACTAATCGAACTTCAACATTCTACATCCGGAATTAATTTTTTAATAATGAACGCCGAATGATTAATGATGAATTTCGAAGTGTTAAAGACTCAAGTACGAATTAATCAAGTTTAAGCACCGCCATAAACGCCTCCTGAGGAATCTCTACATTCCCTACTTGCCTCATTCGCTTCTTGCCTTTTTTCTGCTTATCGAGGAGCTTTCGTTTTCTGGAGATGTCACCACCGTAGCACTTTGCCAATACGTTTTTACGCATCGCCTTTACGGTTTCGCGAGCAATGATTTTCTGTCCAATAGCTGCTTGTATAGCAATCTCAAACATCTGGCGGGGAACCAATTCTTTCAGCTTTTCGCAGAGTCTTCTACCCCAATCATAAGCTTTATCCCGGTGAACAACCGCCGACAATGCATCTACGGGTTCTCCATTGAGCATCACATCCAAACGAACCATGTGTGACACTTGATATCCGATAAGTTCGTAATCCAAGGAAGCATAGCCTCTTGAAATGGTCTTCAACTTATCAAAAAAGTCAAATACAATCTCGGCCAGTGGCATATCGAAAGTCAACTCTACACGCTCTGAAGTCAAGTAAACCTGATTTTTGATCTGACCGCGCTTATCCATGCAAAGGGTAATCACCGAGCCAACATATTCTGCAGCGGTGATGATGGATGCTTTCACATAAGGCTCTTCAATATGCTTCATCCGAGTAGGATCAGGCATATCTGAAGGGGCATTGATCAGCTTGATAGTATCATCAGTCATCAGGGCCTTGAATTGCACAGAAGGTACAGTCGTAATCACGGTCATGTCAAACTCCCGTTCCAATCGCTCCTGGATAATCTCCATGTGAAGCATTCCGAGGAATCCGCAACGGAATCCAAAACCCAAAGCCATGGAAGTTTCCGGTTCCCACACTAAGGAGGCATCATTCAATTGGAGTTTTTCCATGGAATAACGAAGTTCCTCATAATCGGTCGTCTCTACCGGATAGATTCCGGCAAAAACCATCGGTTTCACGTTTTCAAAACCTTGAATCGCGGCATCGCATGGACGCTTAACGTGCGTGATCGTATCTCCAACTTTGATTTCTTTGGCAACTTTCACTCCTGAGATCAAGTATCCTACATTGCCGGCAGCCATCGTTTGCTGCGGTATTTGGTTGAGACCCAAAATCCCTATTTCGTCTGCTTCATATTCCTTACCGGTATTGACAAATTTGATTTTATCGCCTTTGCTCATCGTCCCGTTAAAAATTCGGAAAATAACTTCCACCCCACGGAATGAATTGTAAACCGAGTCAAAGATCATCGCCTGAAGTGGTGCCTCAGGATCGCCTTTCGGCGCTGGGATTCTCTTCACAACAGCTTTCAGAATGTCATCGATCCCCAATCCAGCTTTGCCGGAGGCCAAAATAATGTCCTCACGTTTACAACCAATCAAATCAATCACCTCATCGGCAACGGCTTCCGGATCTGCTCCGGGAAGGTCAATTTTATTAAGAACAGGGATAATCTCCAAGTCATGGCCGAGAGCCAAATATAGATTAGAAATCGTCTGAGCCTCCACTCCTTGCGATGCATCCACGATCAATAAAGCGCCTTCACAAGCAGCAATGGATCGAGAAACCTCATAGGAAAAATCTACGTGACCCGGGGTATCAATCAAGTTCAAGGTGTATTCGTCCCCCTCATGTGTATATTTCATCTGGATAGCGTGCGACTTAATCGTAATGCCTCGCTCACGCTCCAGATCCATATTATCCAACAACTGATTCTGCATATCCCGATCCGCTACGGTATCGGTTTCTTGCAGTAATCTATCTGCCAATGTACTTTTCCCATGGTCAATGTGGGCGATTATACAGAAATTTCTGATGTATTTCATATTCATTTCGGGCGCAAAAATAGTAAATAACTAGGAGAAATGAGAATGGAGGAAATTAATGATCAAGTTTCAAATACAGGGACAATGTTCAATCCTCAAGGGTGGCTTTATTCCTTAATCAACTTGAAAATTGAGACTTGGTTATTGAAAGTTGAGAATTTTATCCCTTGGAGTAAGTCTTCAGATTTTTCTTCACCAAAGAACCCCAAAAAGCAGTCCGAAGTCTGCATCAGTCAACGTCCAAAACTGAAGTCTTGAATCAATTGCGATATATTTCCGGCGAAATGAGTTTTCCGAAATAGACTTGGATCTCGTATTTCATCTAGCGCGGGGAGATATATTTCCATCATATTTCAACTGTGTTTCCAGCTTACTTCCATCCTATTTCCTTTTCCTTTTTACCTTTACCATTCCAAATAGCAAAAAATGCAATCAGTCGCCGAAAGCAAAAAATCCCAAAATATCGCCGAATACCTCATCTACATGTACCAAATGGAGGATTTGATTCGGTCGTATCAAGGTGATCGTGCGGAGATCGATCGTTATGTTGTTTCAAAATATCCAGTATCTGAGGATGAGAAAATTGAAATCTCGACTTGGTTTGCAGACTTAGCTACAAAAATGAACGCTGAAGGAATTATGCAAAAAGGTCATTTAACGGAATTGAATCAGGTGGTGAACAACTTGGCTCAGCTTCATTGGCAACTACTTAAAACTGATAAAACCTACTTCGAAACCTATTCGAGAGCCAAACTATTTATCTTGGAAGCAATCGTCCAAGCTGACGGAATTGACCTTGGTAACGAAATCCAAATCTGCCTAAATGGAATCTATGGGCTTTTACTTCTCCGTCTTTTGGGTAAAGAAGTCAGTGATGAGCAGTTGAAATCAGCGGAAGCTTTTGGGGCGGTGTTGAGCTGGCTCAGTCTGAGTTATAAAAAAGAAGATTGACAATCTTCTAATTACCCCAAAAACTCCCATACGCTTCGATAACCACCTTTTTCCTCCACATAGCCTAGCAGTGAATCGAAGAATGGGTGCGCTGCCAAGGTGCTGCTATCCCCGATCAAGACCAGTTTTCGCTTAGCTCGGGTGAGCGCCACATTCATTCTGCGCTCCTCAGACAGGAAGCCGATTTCTCCCCGATCATTGGACCGCGTCAGGGAGATCAGCATCAGATCTCGCTCCTGTCCCTGAAAGCCATCTACAGTGTCGATAGTCATCAAATCTGAAATTGACTTCAAATTTGGAAAGTCGTAAGAATCAAAAATCAAACTTCGTATCAACCTTACCTGAGCTCCATAAGGTGCAATAAGACCGATGGTCCAGTTTTCTTCCTTGAATTTTGCAATACCGATCGATTTGATCAGGTTATTCAGGTGCTCGCAGGCAAACCGAGCTTCCTCCGGATTAAACGTGCTTAAACTCTCTGCTTCTACTTGGTCTGAATAACCAGATCCAGCTGTATCGATCCACTCCATTGCCGATTCATTTGGGAATTCATGACTTTTCGTGTTTTCCGCCGCCTTCAATTTGCCTTTGTAAAACCATTCATT
>JBBQDY010000054.1:0-13286 GCA_038320155.1 Cytophagales bacterium | reverse complement strand
GCTTCAGGGCCTGATCTGAGCAAAAGTTCTTGTGGGATATTTTCGGAGACATTAATTATGTCTTTTCTAAGACTTAGTTTTTCAAAAATCTCAGTCATTTTTCCTTCCAGAAATAACCCATGATAAAGCACTATGTCCGCTTCAAGTAGGAGATCTAAGTCTCGGGCAGAAGCTTTATATAAATGCGGATCGACGCCTGCAGGCATCAGCGCCACGACATCGGCAGCATCCCCGACCAGGTTTCTGATTCCATCGGCAAGGATACTTGTGGTGACCACGATTTGAGGTTTCAACCTTTCCTCGGGATCTTCAAATTTGCAGGCAATAAAGAGGCCCAGAGATACAAAAATGATCAGTAGTCGGTTCATGATTGTTGGACTAGAATATTTGCTGCAACGTCCTTGGACATGAAGAGATTTTTCTTTTGATCAACCAGGATTTCCAAGGAGCCATCAAAGTCTGTCTTGTCCAAAACTTTGATTCGGGCACCGATGTAGGCACCTACTTTGTCGAGGTACTTTAGGAAGGCAGCGGAGCTGTCTTTTACAGCCACGATCTGTCCCATCTGATCGATTTCCATTTCATTCAGGACCAGTCTAGGCTTGGCTTTTACATCTCCAAATTCATCCGGAATTGGATCACCATGCGGGTCAAATTTCGGGTAGTTGAGGAAGGCGTCTAATCGCTGTATAAGTAGGGGAGATTGTATGTGCTCGAGCTCCTCAGCGACCTCATGAACCTCGTCCCAGGCGAAGTTTAATTTCTCTACCAAAAACACTTCCCAGATGCGATGTTTTCGAATAGTTTGGAGTGCTTGTTTTTTACCTTCTTCGGTGATGTGGAGCCCGTAATATTTTCGGTATTCAATCACTTCTTTTTCACCTAGCTTCCGAAGCATGTCGCTTACCGAGGCAGGCTTGGTTTTCATCGCGCCGGCTACATCATTAGTAGAGACACTCTTTTTTCCTCCATCGGAAAGGTGGTAGATGGCTTTCAAATAATTTTCTTCAGCTGTAGTCAAATCTGGATTCGTTTGGATGCTAGGTCAAAGGTAAAGATTAAGTTTAGATATCCCTAAATAAAAATTATAATATGGCTAAATCCGATGTGGATAAGCTAATTCACATTGTGATTTCCTGTTTAGTTTCATCATAAAATAAAATTAGACTTGCCTTAAAAAATTTGCTATAAATCTCAATTCCTTTTACTTAAATATCTTTTTCCGTATCATTAAACAATGTTTTTTAGAATTTTTGGAATAAATCCTGAGTTTCCAAATTCCGAAAATTGGTGTCCGAAAAAGTCGCAAAGTGGATAAGTCTGGAAGGTTATCAACCAGAACTACTCGCGGAGCAGGGATGAGATTGCGTCGATAAATTTCTGATTTTGGGAAGACCAGAGCAGCGAGGAGTCGCGAGATTTGGTGAAATAGGATTTGGATATCGCTTGGCGAAAATTTAATTCAGCAGACTGCATAGTCGAAAAATCAATAGTCGAACCTGAGCTATGAGTATCTAAAAATGTTTCCCATTTTAGATTAGGACTGACCAAAACCGGAATTCCCAGAGCAGCCGCTTCGAATAATTTAGTGGGCATTTTATCCCGAATTGCAGCATGTTCTTGGTACGGCAAGAGTAGGAAATCTGCATCAGAATATGCCTGTAAAAGCTTCGAATGAGGAACAGGAATTTCGCTTAGTTCGAGAAAAATTGAAGGTTCATTTGCGGCACTTTCTTCAATAACTTTTCGATAAAAATCCAAGGAAACATGACCAATAATCCTCAAGGTCGAACCGGGGTAATTGGTGAGAATTTTTCGATACCAAGCAATGGCTTCCACTGTTCCATAAGCAGGAGTAACTGTCCCGGAAATTAAAAATTTGAATTGCTTTTTTGCGCTATAATTATTTGGTGAAATCTGCCGAATGCTACCTGCAAATTTATTTTCTAAAACCAGAAAAGGAGTCTTTTCAGGCATCTCGTTCTGATAGCAAGATTCTGCAAAAAGAAATAAATCGATCCCATTTAGCTGCTCTATTTTCTGGATAAGTTTAGCCAGTCGCCCTCGCTGTTTCGAGCCGAGCAGAGGGTTCAATTCCAGATTTGCCACATAGTTTTCCTGAACATCATACACTAATTTGTAACCCAGTGCTTTTTTAAAATACCTAGCAATAGGCAAATACTCATAGGTGCAGCAGATAAGTAGCTTCGGCCTGATTTTCAAAAGCAATTGGGTAAACCGGACCATGGCTCGAATTCGATCCCAGCGACTGCGACCAAAAGCCATTGAAGAATAAAAATTTGCTTCTTCAGTCTTTTCAATCTTTTTAGCTGAAAAACCTATGATGTTTACCTTGTATTTACTTGTTTCACGCAATGAAATCCCAAGCTTGCCCCAGGCTCGAATATCCTTTACAGGCTTGAGCGAGGAGGCGATTACTACAGTGGTCTGCGGTAGGGAATTATCAGGCATAAACGAAACTAACCAAAAATATGGAACTAAGAACGCTCATCGAAAAAGCTTGGGAAAACCGGGAATTACTAAAACAAAAGGAAATCCAAATTGCGATCAAAACGATCATTGCTGAGTTGGACTCCGGTCAGCAGCGTGTCGCGGAGCCTATGGAAGATGGAAGTTGGAAAGTAAATGATTGGGTGAAGAAAGCCGTGATTCTTTATTTCCCTATTCAAAAGATGGAAACTATCGAGGTTGGGCCTTTCGAGTTTCATGATAAAATGGCTTTGAAATCAAATTATGCCAAGCAAGGTGTTCGAGTAGTTCCCCATGCGGTGGCGAGATATGGTGCGTTTCTAGCGAGTGGAGTGGTGATGATGCCAAGCTATGTTAATATCGGAGCCTATGTGGACAGTGGCACGATGGTTGACACTTGGGCAACTGTCGGATCTTGTGCGCAGATCGGAAAAGATGTTCATTTGAGTGGTGGAGTAGGAATTGGGGGAGTTTTAGAGCCGGTACAAGCGGCACCGGTCATTATCGAAGATGGTGCCTTCATTGGTTCAAGAGCCATAATTGTGGAAGGTGTCCGAATCGGTAAGCAAGCCGTAATCGGAGCGGGGGTGACGCTCACTGCAAGTTCTAAAATTATTGATGTGACGGGGTCTGAGCCAGTGGTATACAGAGGATATGTGCCGGAGAGATCGGTAGTAATTCCAGGAACAATCCCCAAGCAGTTTGCTGCCGGAACTTATCAAGTCCCTTGCGCCTTAATAATAGGTCAACGAAAAGCCTCCACAGATCTGAAAACTTCGCTCAACGATGCGCTTCGAGACAATAGTGTAGCTGTCTAAATCACGCTTTATGAAAAAAATCGCTTCAATTTTCCTTTCCCTAACTTTTGTGGTCCTACTTTTTGCGTGCTCCGAACAGAAAGTAAGCAAAGGAGACAAATTCTTTAATGAAAAAAAATACGAGGAAGCAGTGAATGCCTATTCCGATGAATTAAAATACCTACCAAACGAGGTCAGACTCATATATCATCGTGGGCGGTCTTATGAAGAATTGAAAGATTTTGAAGGAGCAAAAGCTGATTTTGAACGAGCACTTGAACTGGAACCTAACAATTTTCAGGTTCTCTTGAGTTTGGCTAATCTGCACCACAAGAAAAAGAATTTCACGAATGCTTTGCTTTTATCCAACCGTGCCGCGGAGATTCCTGGAGCTCCGGCAATGGCATCCTTTATGAAAGGAAGGGCATTGCATCAGTTGGGAAAAACTGAAGAAGCATTAAAATCCTATGGCAATGCGATCTTGCTTGATAAGAATTTTGGTCAAGCTTATTATAACAGAGGGTTGTTGAAAATTGGCTTAAAGAATGTGAAAGGAGCTTGTGAAGATTTTCAATTGAGTTCGGCACTCGAATATCCCGGATCCGTGGAAGCTTATGAAAAGTATTGCAAATAGAAAAACAAAAGACTGGCCATCGCCAGTCTTTTGTTTTTAATGACTATGTGGTTCTTCTTGATGGTTGCAGAGGTTTTCAGAAGTTAATTTCCCACTACCGCCACAAGTTCTGCAAGAGCTTACTTCTTTAAGTTTCCCCTCACAGACAGGACAAGTCAACCTACCCTTGCCATCGCAGCGTTCACATTCGAAGTATTCCACAATTTTGAAAATATTGACGCGAGTGATCATTCCCGAGCCGCTGCATCTGCTACACCCCACGACGCCCTTTGCCTTACAATAGCTACAGTCTTGTTCGATTTGTCGGGCTCCTTCACAGGTGAAGCATTCCTTAAAACGATAACCTCTTCGGTCGCATAATTGGCAAGTTTTAATCTCATTTAATGGAGCCTCCAATTTCTTCTGAAGTTCTATTGCACCTTGATAGTGATCTCCGGCAAAACCATTCAGCTCGAGATATTTATTTAAAAAATTTGCACTGTTATCATATTGCCTAAGCTCATAGAGCGTCTCAGCAAAGAAATAAGGCATTTGCTCTGGAAGCGGAAGTCCTGAGTCGATTAAATCTCGGAAGATCGAATTGGCAGTCTCATATTCCTGACGCTCCATAGCAGCTTGAGCACTCTTCATCCACCGATCGGTCTGACCAAGATTTGGCCCAAGTTGAGCCAAACTTAGGGAACTGTTTGATAGGCTAAAGACGAAAACAAGGAATGCAATACCTAGTCTTTGTAAGGGAAATTGGAAGAATGGGTGATTCATAGCTAGCAAAGGAAATAAGAACTAAATCGAGGTGAAAGTTAATGTTTCCAAAACGATATATCTTTTGACTTATTGAATATTGAGTTCTTGAGAATAATTAATTTGTCTTTATTTTGAGAAATCATTCAACCTTCGGGAGTGATTTTATAGTTCAGTTAAACAAATTATAAAAATCGAAAAATGGCACAAACAATTACAATGATTGAAGGAATTGGTGAGGTCTATCAAGATAAACTTGCCAAAGCTGGCATTTCAGCCGTTGATGCACTTCTTGAAAAAGGAGCTACCAAAGCTGGAAGAAAATCTATAGTGGAGGTTTCTGGTATTGATGAGGGAAAGATCTTGGATTGGGTAAATATGGCAGATTTGTTTCGAATTAAAGGAGTTGCGAGTCAATTTGCTGAGCTATTGAAAGCAGCTGGAGTGGACACAGTGAAAGAATTACGAACTAGAAATGCGGAAAACCTGCATGCAGCTTTGCTAAAAACGCAAGAAGAGAAAGGCTTGACGAGGGTAGTTCCAGCTTTGTCAAAAATCGAAGACTTTATCGCTCAAGCGAAAGAGCTTGCACCGATGGTGACCTATTAATCTTAATTACTAATACCTTTTTGACTTGAAGAACCTTTTTGCTCTTGGCAATGAGGTTTTTTTTGTAGTTTAAAATTTTAAAGAAAAAACCGCTATGAGTAAGATCGAACAGTTTGTCACCCATCTAGCTGAAGGGCAGGTATATAAAAATGATTTTATCATTATCGGAACCGGAGTACTGGATAATACACCTGTATCCGGGGCGCAAATCAAAATCCCGCTCAAGACCATGAATCGTCATGGCCTTATCGCCGGAGCAACAGGAACGGGGAAGACAAAAACCCTCCAGGTCATCGCAGAGCAGCTTTCACTAAAGGGAATTCCGTCTGTACTAATGGATCTGAAAGGTGACCTTTCCGGATTGGCCAAACCCGGAACGACCAATGACTTTATAAAAAATAGATCTCAGGTAATCGGGGTGGACTATAATCCGGAAGGATTGCCGGTGGAATTGATGTCAATCTCTCAGGAAAAAGGAGTCAAGCTTAAAGCGACGATCTCTGAATTTGGTCCGGTGTTGATCTCTCAGATTCTAGATTTGAATGACACACAACGAGGCGTAATCGCCTTGATTTTTCGCTATTGCGATGTAAATCATCTGCCGCTTTTGGATTTGAAAGATCTAAAACGAGTTCTCCAATACATTACTAATGAGGGAAAGGAAGCCATTCAAAAAGAATACGGCCAAGTTTCTGGCGCATCGGTCAATACGATCATGCGAAAAATCATCGAGCTGGAGCAGCAAGGCGCTGAAGAATTTTTTGGAGAGAAATCCTTTGAAGTCAATGATTTTGTCCGAACGGTAGACGGGAAAGGTGTGATCTCAATTATTCGGTTGACTGATATTCAAAGCAGACCTAAGCTATTTTCTACATTTATGCTCAGCTTACTATCTGAGATTTATGAGACATTTCCAGAGCAGGGAGATGCGGATCAACCAAAGCTTTGTCTTTTTATTGATGAAGCGCATTTAGTGTTTTCGAATGCTTCTAAGGATTTATTGGAGAAAATTGAAGCGATCGTAAAGTTGATCCGATCCAAAGGAGTTGGGGTGTTTTTCTCCACCCAGTCTCCGACAGACGTACCAGAGAGTATCCTCGGACAATTGGGTCTTAAGGTGCAGCATGCACTTCGGGCTTTTACAGCTAAGGATAGAAAAGCGATTTCAAAGACCGCTGAAAACTACCCTGATTCACCTTTTTATAAGACTTCTGATGTTTTGACCTCAATGGGAATCGGAGAGGCCTTGGTAACTGCTTTGAATGAAAAAGGAATTCCGACTCCTTTGGCACATACACTTGTCCGTGCGCCAATCACCCGGATGGATATCCTGGAGTCGAGCGAAATTGATGAATTGGTACGGAAATCTGACCTAGTGTCGAAATACAATCAAAGAATAGATCGTGAGAGTGCTTTTGAACTGTTGGATAAGAAAATGAAGGAAGTGCAAATTGAGCAGGAAAAGGCTGAGCTACCTAAACCTAACATTCCAAAGCCTCGAGCAAAAGCCGAGGAATCTATGATAGAGGGACTTAGTAAGAACACCATGGTAAGGCAGCTAGGACGTACCATCTTCCGAGAATTGACCAGAGGAATTTTAGGTTCATTCACTAGGAAGCGCTAAAATTGCATTCAGGAAAGAACTTATGAAGATAGCAGTGATAGGTGGGGGAGCTGCAGGGTTTTTTGCGGCGATACATGCTAGCGGTAAGGGAAGGGAAGTCATTCTTTTCGAAAAATCACCAAAACTATTATCCAAAGTAAAAGTATCAGGTGGTGGCAGATGTAATGTCACGCATCGGCCGATGGAGTTATCCAAGCTGGCGAAGAATTATCCAAGAGGTGAAAAATTTCTCAAGAAAGTCTTCCCAAAATTTAAATCTGAAGATACCATTCAGTGGTTTGAATCTAGGGGAGTAGCATTGAAGGTGGAGGCAGATGGAAGGATGTTTCCGGTTTCGGATGACTCGCAGTCGGTCATTGATTGTCTTTTGAAGGAGAGTAATCAACTTCGCATTGAGATCAAAAAATCCTGCGGAGTGAAAGAAATCGTACCTGTAGCGAATGGGTATAATCTTGTCACAGATCAAGGAACGCTAGACTTTGATCGGGTAATTATAACGACAGGAGGATTTCCGAAAATAGAGAGTTATGGATTTCTTAAATCACTTAATCACAGTATTGTAGCGCCTATTCCCTCTTTATTTACTTTCAATACTCCACACGAGTCAATTCGATCGTTGATGGGACTTTCCGTTCCAAATGGATTGGTGAAAATCAGTGGGACTAAACTGAATTATCAGGGTCCAATCCTAATCACCCATTGGGGATTAAGTGGACCGGCTGTCTTGAAGCTTTCTGCCTTTGGAGCAAAGTGGCTGCATGAACAAAACTATAAGGCTAATGCGATAATTAATTGGAATAGTGCATATGGTGAAGAGGACTATGACAATCATCTCAAAAATTATATAGCCAGCCATCCTCATAGAAAAGTAACATCTCATCCACTTTTTGAAATTCCTTCCAGACTTTGGGTTCATTTTTGTGAATCAGCGGGGGTTGAGATAAACCAAACTTACTTGACACTTTCGAAAAAACAGCTCAATAAGCTTATCCAGAATCTTTTTTGCTTTATTTTGAGCGTTGAAGGAAAAACTACCTTCAAAGAAGAATTTGTAACCGCAGGTGGGATTTCACTTGCTGAGATCAACCCAGAAAATATGCAGAGTAAAATTCACCCTAACCTATACTTTGCCGGCGAAATATTGGATATCGATGGAATCACAGGTGGCTTCAATTTTCAAGCCGCTTGGTCCACAGGATACCTTGCAGGAAAAGCCGCGCATTTGTAAATACTATGAATAATTCTAATCTAGCTTTGAGATCATTAATCGCCGAAATGGCGGAAGATGATTTAGAATTTCAACAGCAGCTGACAACTGCCATTTACAATGGACTCAAGGAGCTTAAGGAGCAATATCTTCTTGGTGCTAATTCGAAAAATGAAGAAGTGATCAAACAAATTCGGCATAAGACAAAGCCCACTTTGCACATGTTTGAGTTTAATGAGCTCGCCGAAGAATTACAGCATGGGAAAGAGATCCTGGAATCTGTAGGTTTTAATCGTTCTTTTGAACAACATCTGCTCGTGCTACTGGACAAAATAGATGTAGCGATTCAGGATGTTCATGCTTTACTATAAAAAAAAGGAGCGCAAAGCAGCTCCGTTTTTTCAATCTATAAACCCTATGAAGAAATTTTACATTGTAAAAGTAAATTATTCTTTAGCCCAAGCCTTTATCTTAAAATTAACGTCTTGTAAAGTTTCTGCTTTTCATGCCCATTCAGAATACCACTTATTCAGGTCCACCTTTTTACCTTTTTAATGGTCATTTAGAAACCATTATCCCCAGTCTTTTTCGAAAAGTTGAAGGAGTCAAGTACCGACGAGAAAAGATCACTACACCCGATGATGATTTTCTCAATTTGGATTGGTCGGAAATAGGAAGCGATCGTCTTTTAATACTCTCCCATGGTTTGGAAGGGGACTCTATGCGACATTATATTATGGGTATGGTCAAGCTTTTCAATACAAAAGGGATCGATACTTTAGTTTGGAATAACCGATCCTGTGGTGGTGAGCTGAATCTGAAGCCCATTCTTTATCACCACGGTGCGAGTTATGATTTGGACACCACAATCAATCACGTCCTCCAAATGAATCGCTACCGGGAAATCTACTTATCCGGCATCAGTATGGGAGGAGCCCAGACTTTAAAATATTTGGGGGAAAAAGGTCTCGATCTCAACCCAATCATTACCCGTGCAGCAGTTTATTCCACTCCATGTAACCTCCCTTCCAGTGCTGCCACACTGAAGGAAAAAGGCAATCTATTTTACAAAAAACGATTTTTGGGGAAATTGAAAAAGAAGATGATTGAAAAGGGAAACCAGTTTCCAGCTCTGGTAGATCTTGAACTCTTATTGAAAGTGAATGATTTCGACACATTTGACACATTTTTCACAGCCAAAATCCATGGGTTCAAAGATGCCAATGATTTTTACCAAAGTGTAAGTGCTGATAATTGGATGCCCAATATCGCAATCCCCTGCTTGATACTTAATGCCTTAAATGATCCCCTGCTTGGACCAGCATGTTATCCAGTTTCATTGGCAGAAACCAAACATGAAATAATCCTGGAAATGCCAAAATTCGGTGGACACACTGGTTTTGTGAACAAACGGGACGAATTTACCTATGCAGAATATCGGGTTTTAGATTTCTTGGTTTCCTGATAAGCCTGTTTCGAATTCTTATATTGTAAATGAATAGACACTAAACCTTTTCAAATGAGACAGCTTTTCTTTGTTTCCCTTTTCCTGTTGGGAATTCTAACCCTTTTCCTGATGTGGTACTTCCAGTTTATGAATTTCGATTTGGGGAGATTTATTCTTTGGATTTTGGCGGGATTATTAGTTCTGGGAATTTACGATGTCGTTCAAAAGAAGCACACGATTCTCAGGAATTTCCCCTTGGTTGGCCACTTCAGATACCTTTTGGAATCAATCAGTCCAGAGATTCAGCAATATTTCATTGAAAGCAATACCGATGGCAGACCTTTCAGCCGTAATCTGAGATCGCTTGTATACCGCAGAGCTAAAAACGTCAACGACACTCACCCTTTTGGGACTCAGCGGGACTTGAACGAAGTTGATTATATGGCGCTGAGGCATTCGATATATGCGGTTTCTCCAGACGATACCGATCCGAGGGTTATCATCGGAGGGGAAGCTTGTTCGCAGCCTTACGATGCATCAATTTTCAATATTTCTGCAATGAGCTTTGGATCCCTAAGTGCTAATGCCATCAGAGCCTTAAATATAGGAGCGAAAAAAGGAAACTTCTCTCACAATACCGGCGAGGGAGGTATCTCTGATCATCACAGGCAGGGTGGAGATCTGGTTTGGCAGATTGGGACGGCTTATTTTGGATGTAGAAATGAGCAAGGAAATTTTGACGAAGAAAAATTTGCTGAAAAGGCAAATTGGCCGGAAGTCAAAATGATTGAAATTAAACTTTCACAAGGGGCCAAACCAGGACATGGTGGGGTGTTGCCAGGAGTAAAAAACACCGCTGAAATAGCAAAAATACGTGGAGTGATAGTTGGCACCACGATTTTATCGCCTCCTTCTCACAGCGCATTTAGAAACGACGAGCAACTGGTAAAATTTATCGCAAAGCTTCGGCAATTATCAGGAGGAAAGCCAATTGGATTTAAACTTTGCGTAGGCCGAACCGAAGAATTTATCGCCTTGTGCAAGGCCATGATTGCCCATCAAATTTTTCCGGACTTCATTTCAATAGATGGGGCAGAGGGTGGGACAGGAGCAGCCCCGCTAGAGTTCTCAGATAGTGTTGGACTTCCTCTAGAGCCGTCATTGATATTTGTTTGCGGGATATTGGTGAAATTTGGTATTCGCGACAAAATCAAAATAATTGCTTCTGGAAAAGCTATTAGTGCTTTTTCAATCTTGAAATACGTTGCGCTGGGAGCGGACATTTGTAATTCGGCCCGAGGATTCATGTTTAGCCTCGGGTGTATCCAAGCATTGCGCTGCAATACAAATGATTGCCCTACGGGAGTGGCTACACAAAAAGCCACCTTACAAAAGGGCTTGGTAGTTACTGATAAGTCCGAGCGAGTTTATAATTTTCACAAAAACACTATTCATGCGGTGAAAGAATTACTTGGAGCTTCTGGCCATCTTCATACCTCCGAACTCACGATACATGATTTGGTAAGAGGCGACGAAATGGTTGCTTTGGCTGATCGATATTTTCCTGATTCGGTAAATTCGCGGGTCTAGCTGAAGCGTTTGATGGCAAGATCTGCTACTGTGTTACCGATCGAAAGTGAGCTGGTTGCTGCGGGCGAAGGTGCATTCAGCACATTGATCGCATTTGCGGATTCACGAATTGCAAAATCATCCAATAAACCTCCTGTTCTGTCGCAGGCCTGAGCCCGAACGCCAGCGCCACCTTCTACCAAATCTGATTCTTGGATCTCAGGAATTAACTCTTGAAGTGCTCTTGTAAATGCTGCTTTGGAAAAAGAGCGATAGATTTCGCCGAAGCCGGTTTGCCAGTATTTGGCAGCTACTTTTTGGAATCCAGGCCAAGCTAAAGTTTCTCCCAATTCTGCAAGATTGATCTGAGACTTTTTGTACCCTTCTCGCTTAAAAGCCAAAACTGCGTTAGGTCCTGCCTCTACGCCACCTTTCATCATCCGGGTAAAGTGTACGCCAAGAAAAGGGAAGTTAGGATCTGGAACTGGGTAGATTAAGTTTTTGACTAAGTATTCCCGATCCGATTTCAACTTGTAATACTCTCCTCGGAATGGAATAATTTTCACATCAATTTTTTCAGCTTCACTCATTTGAGCCACCTTGTCCGAGTATAATCCCGCACAATTGATAACCAGTTTGGCTTCGAAAGTTTTGTTTGAAGTCTCGATGTAGTTCAAACCATCTTTAGTGCTAATTTTTAGGACTTTATGATTTAATAAAATCTCTCCTCCCTGTTGAAGTATTTTTCTGCCATAGGCCAAAGCCACTCGATAATAATCTACGATTCCCGTCTGAGGGACGTGAATAGCTGCGACCCCCGCGCAATGCGGTTCGTATTCTTTCAATTCGGCTAAGGAAATCTCACGCGTGCCGGTGAGGCCATTTTGAAGTCCACGTTCAAAAAGTCCTTTTAAGATGGGCTTTTGTTCTTCTCGCGTAGCAACGACCACTTTCCCGGTTATTTCAAAAGGTATTTTCTCCTCCTTGCAAAACTTGATCAGTTCGTGATAGCCCGTGATGCAATTGGTAGCTTTGAGCGATCCTGGCTTGTAATACAGACCGGAATGAATGACCCCGCTATTGTTGCCTGTTTGGTGCTTTGCCAACTGATCCTCTTTTTCCAAAACAGCAATTTTCAGTTTTGGCATTTTTGACTGGATCTTTAAGCCCGTAGCCAAACCCACTATTCCTCCTCCCACTATTACGACGTCGTAGCTCATATTTCGATTTTAACAATCCAAATATAAGGTTGGGATAATCAATTTTATGATCTGAATTCCAGTAAATGATTAAGAAAAATGAGAAATTTTAGGGGAAATCGATCATTTTCGATTCGTAATGAATTTATTTTGCAGCGTTGTGTTTCAAAACCAACTGCTAATCAATGAGCCGAAGTTTTTTTACGATTATCCTATTCCTTTCTAGTCTCCAGGCTTTCGGCCAATATACGATTAAAGGTAAAGTGACAGATTCCCAAACAGGTGATCCGATTCCGTTTGCCTCAGTGCTACTCAAAGGAACAAGTATCGGGATTTCCACAGATTTTGAAGGGAATTATTTGATCGAATCGAAAGTGCTTTCTGATAGCCTTGTTGCCAGTTATTTAGGATATATATCCGGCAAAAAGCTACTAGCTCAAGAAGCAAATCAAATCCTGAACTTTCAGCTGGTCCCTTCGGATTTCCAATTGGAAGCATTTGTTTTCGAAGCAGGAGAAAATCCCGCTTTTGAAATAATCCGCCGTGCAGTAGCTCGGAAAAATGACTTTGATAAGCGAAACATAACAGCTTACGAAACAAAGAATTATACCAAAATTGAAGTTGATATCGACCACGTTTCTGAGGCATTTACACAGCGGAAAACGGTTCAGAAAGTGACTGCGGTTTTGGATTCCATCAAGCAACTCACCAATGATGAAGGAGAAAAGATTTTGCCTGTATTCTTCTCTGAGACCATTTCAAAATTCTACTATCGTACGGATCCTGAACTTAAAAAAGAAATTGTAGAAAAATCCAAAGTAGCAGGGTTTGGGATCACTGATGGAAGTACAGCTGCCCAGATTACAGGCTCGGCCTTTCAGGAATATAATTTCTATAAAAACTGGTTGAATATTCTTGAAAAGGAATTTGTGTCCCCGATTGCTGATGGCTGGAAGGGATTTTACGATT
>JBBQDY010000053.1:0-13429 GCA_038320155.1 Cytophagales bacterium | reverse complement strand
TCTAATCCCAACTATTATGACTAATTTCTAATCTCTTATTCTCTCCCGAGAGCTATCGGGATTCTTATTCTCTATTCTCTTATTCTCTAATCCTTTATTCTTCAATAAAATGATCACAATGTTACAAACCATGCGGTGGTATGGACCAAAAGATCCAGTAAGCCTTCGCGACATAAGACAAGCCGGTGCCACTGGAATCGTCACCGCCTTGCACCATGTGCCAAATGGTGAAGTATGGAGTTCAGCGGAAATAAAATTAAGGAAAGAAATCATCGAAGCTGCAGGCCTCACTTGGTCTGTAGTAGAATCTGTACCGGTGCACGAAGAAATCAAAACCCGATCCGGCAAGTATCAAGAGCATATTGAAAACTATCAGCAAACCATCCGTAATTTGGCAGCTGAAGGCATATTTACTGTTTGCTATAACTTTATGCCGATTCTGGATTGGACCCGGACAGACCTTGAGCATGAGCTTCCAAATGGCGTAAAAGCTTTACTTTTTGAGAAAAAGGCGGTGCAGTCTTTTGACTTGTTTATCCTAAAGCGTCCAGGTGCAAAAGAAGAACTGAGCGAAAAAGAATACGATGAGGTAAAAAACTATTACGATTCATTGACGCCCGCTAAGCACCAACTGATTATCGATAATATCCTCAAGGGTCTTCCTGGTTCAGAGATCGGCTATACGATGGAAGAGTTCAAGGCGATGCTTGCGACTTATGAAGGAGTCGATGCCGCCAAACTTGCTGATCACCTACGCCTTTTCCTAGATGCGATTGTCCCTGTAGCAGAATCTTGCGGCGTAGCTATGGCAATTCACCCCGATGATCCTCCATTCTCTCTCTTTGGATTACCCCGAATCATGAGCACAGCGGCTGATGCTCGAAGAATCCTCAAAGATCAACCCAGCCCATTCAACGGGCTCACTTTCTGCACCGGATCATTTGGAGTGAGAGCGGACAACGATCTTCCCGCTATGGTCGCCGAGTTTGGTAAAAACATCCATTTCATCCATTTGCGAAGCACCAAGCGAGATGCTGCTGGTAACTTTCACGAGGATAACCACCTCGAAGGAGACGTGCCAATGGTCAGCGTGATTAATGAAATCATCAAAGTACAAGCCGCAAGAGGAAAAAGTATTCCTATGCGCCCAGACCATGGTCACCAGATGCTGGATGATTTGACCAAAAAGACAAACCCCGGCTATTCTGCAATTGGGAGACTCAAGGGCCTTGCGGAAATCCGAGGAGTGGAAGCCGCGTTGATTTTCGCAAAAAACAATGACTGAAAAAGAAAAAATGCTGGCCGGTGAATGGTACCAAGCCGGCGATCCGGAATTGGTCAATGAACGTCTTCAAGCTAGAAAAATCACCAAAGCACTCAATGATTCTGATCCCAAAGAGGTAGAACTACGAGTAGATTTGGTGAAGAAACTGCTGGGATCCTCCGGAAAAAACTTCTGGATTGAGCCTCCATTTTACTGTGACTATGGATCCAATATCCATGTGGGAGATGATGTGTTTTTCAATTTCAATTGCGTGGTGCTCGATGTCACCAAAGTGACTCTGGGAGACCGGGTGTTTGTTGCTCCAAATGTTCAATTCTATGCAGCGACGCATCCAGTTGAGGCTAAGCCAAGAGGAGAATTGTATGAATTTGGAAAACCAATCACTATCGGAAATGATGTCTGGATTGGTGGCACTTCGGTAATTTGTCCCGGAGTAACCATCGGAGATAGAGTAGTGATTGGAGCTGGATCGGTTGTAACCAAAAGCTTTCCAGATGATGTAGTTATCGCAGGGAATCCTGCCAAAATTATCCGATATTTGGATAAACCAGAAACTTAATCATGACCAAGTTCTATTCGAGACAGGAATTGAATTTTCAACTTTTTGAAAATTTAGATACACTTCATTTAACCCAAATCCCCTATTTCGCAGATCATAGTCAAGAGACTTTTCAGCTGATTTTGGATTCAGCAGATCAGATTGCACATAAAAAACTCTATCCCCTACTTATCGAAATGGACCGAAAGGAACCCATTTTGGAAGCCGGAAAAATAAAAATCCATCCAGAAATGAAAGCCATCGTCAGGCAGTTTGGCGAAGATGGCTGGATCAACGCGACTTTCTCGTATGCAGAAGGAGGCCAGCAACTCCCTTGGACTATTCATCTTGCCGCTGGTTTTATCCTTCAAGCTGCTAATTATTCTGCGAGTGTTTTTCCATTTTTGACTACAGGAGCTGCCAATCTGATTCGCACTTTTGGTTCGAAAGCATTGGTGGAAAAATTCACTCCTAAAATGTATTCCGGAGAATGGCAGGGAACCATGGCCCTGACCGAACCGGATGCAGGAAGCTCACTTTCTGACTTGAGTACTAGTGCCCAGCCCACCGATCAGGAAGGAGTATATTTGATCAAAGGCCAGAAAATCTACATTTCCTGTGGCGACCACGACGCGGTGGATAATGTAATTCACCTTATGCTCGCAAGAATCTCAGGAGCACCAGCCGGGACTAAAGGCATTTCCTTATTTGTCGTACCTCAAAAAAGAATCGATTCTGGAGAATCCAACGATGTCTTGACCGAAGGGATTTATCATAAAATGGGATACAAGGGCGCACCGATTGCACATTTGATGATCGGTTCAAACGAGGGTTGCGAAGGCTATTTGGTAGGGGAAGCTAATCTAGGCCTACGTTACATGTTTCAAATGATGAATGAAGCGCGCCTTGGAGTTGGAATGAATGCGGTAGCCATTGCTACGGCAGCTTATCAAGCTTCGCTGGCTTATGCAAAGGAACGGCCTCAAGGAAGAAAGATCGATGAAAAAGATCTTAGCAATCCTCAGGTACCGATCATTGCTCATGCGGATGTAAAGCGGATGTTGCTTTTCCAAAAAAGTATTACTGAAGGTTCAATGGCACTTTTACTTTTCTGTACCAAGCTTTCTGATGAGATCAGTCACGAAGTAGATCCGATGCTCAAGGCAGATCAAGAAGCACTTTTGGACCTCCTCACTCCGATTGCGAAAAGCTACCCATCGGAAATGGGACTACAAAGTACCTCTGCAGCAGTTCAGGTTCTGGGTGGAGCGGGTTACACGACAGATTTTCCGGTAGAGCAATATTACCGAGAAGCGCGGATTCACCCGATTCACGAAGGAACGACAGGAATTCATGGAATAGATTTGCTCGGGAGAAAAATTCTAATTCATGATGGTTTAGGTTGGAAAATGTTCAACAAAGAAATCTTGAAAAGCATTACCCAAGTCAGGTTGACCGCCGGTTGTGGAGATTTGGCTCAAAAGTTAGATGACTATTTGAAATTGGCCAACAACGTAGCTTCTAATTTATTACAAAAAACAAAAGAAGGTCCCGCAATTTTCTTGGCAGATGCCACCCTATTTTTAGAACTTTGTGGCATCTTGGCTATTGGCTGGATGTGGCTCAATCAAGCCCGAACAGCCAGAGAAAGAATGGCTCGGATCGAGTCAGATCAGAATTTCTATTTAGGAAAATTGGAAACAGCTAATTATTTCATGGAATATGAGCTCGTGAAAATTAAATCCCTTGCCGAGCGATTGAATTCGAGTAAATACCCTACTATTGACATGAAGGAAGAATGGTTTTGAACCGGAGCAATTTCGGGCATCTTTCTTATTTGAAACAATTCCCTATTTTTAACAACTCGTTTTTTAAACATTGATTGAAATATGAAAAGAATATTAGTAAGTGGCGGAGGAGGTTTTTTAGGAAGTCACCTGTGCGATCGCCTTTTAAATGAAGGTAATGAAGTTTTATGCGTAGATAATTTTTTCACCGGAAACCGGAGAAATATCCACCATCTTCTAGACAATAAGAATTTTGAATTGCTGCGGCATGATATCACTCATCCACTTTATGTGGAAGTGGATGAAATTTATAATCTCGCTTGCCCAGCCTCTCCGGTACATTATCAATTTGATCCGGTACAGACTACTAAGACTTCTGTAATTGGTGCGATGAATATGCTAGGACTTGCTAAGCGATTGAAAATCAAATCCATTGCCGAGCGATTGAATTCGAGTAAATACCCTACTATTGACATGAAGGAAGAATGGTTTTGAACCGGAGCAATTTTAGGGACCTTTCTTATTTCAAACAATTACCTATTTTTGAGAAGCGTATTTTTAATACATTAATTGAAACATGAAAAGAATATTAGTAAGCGGCGGAGGTGGTTTTTTAGGAAGTCATCTCTGTGACCGCCTCTTAAAAGAAGGAAACGAAGTGCTATGTGTAGATAATTTTTTCACGGGTAACCGGAGAAATATCCACCACCTTCTTGACAACAAGAATTTTGAATTGCTGCGGCATGATGTCACTCATCCACTTTATGTGGAAGTGGATGAAATTTACAATCTCGCTTGCCCAGCTTCTCCGGTACATTATCAATTTGATCCGGTACAGACTACCAAGACTTCAGTAATTGGTGCGATGAATATGCTAGGACTTGCTAAGCGATTGAAAATCAAAATTCTTCAAGCCAGCACTTCAGAAATCTACGGAGATCCAGAAGTGCATCCCCAGCCGGAATCCTATAAAGGCAGTGTGAATACCTTGGGACCGCGGGCCTGCTACGACGAGGGAAAGCGATGTGCAGAAACCTTGTTTTTTGACTATCATCGCCAACATAAAGTGGCAATCAAAGTGATGCGGATCTTTAATACTTACGGACCACGAATGCATCCAAACGATGGCCGGGTAGTGAGTAATTTTATTGTGCAGGCTTTAAAAGGTCAGGACATTACGATGTATGGCGATGGAAAGCAGACTCGGTCGTTCTGCTATGTAGATGACAATATCGAAGGAATGTACCGCTTGATGAATAGCAGAGACGGATTTACCGGACCTGTCAACATTGGAAATCCGGGTGAATTCACAATGCTTGAATTGGCCCAGATGATCATCGAGCTTACAAATAGCAAGAGTAAAATGATTTTCCGTCCTCTTCCTCAGGATGATCCGATGCAACGTAGACCGGTAATTGATTTAGCAAAAAAAGAATTGGATTGGGAGCCAACAATAGCGCTTCGCGAGGGACTTGGTAAAACAATCGCTTATTTTGAAGGAGTGATTTAAAGAATTGTGGATGGATAATAGGTGACCTTTTTTATTTGGTTTATACCGGCAAATACGTGGTTCAAGTCTTCGGACTTGGACCTTTTTTATGCTCTGATTGAAGTATTTGATTCAAAGCCTTCGGACTTGGACCTTTTTACCTCATAATGTATCGAGCCTTTAGCTTTAGAATTCTTCAAATAATCTTAAGAATCAATAAGTCAAGCTTCTATACTGAAATGTAATTCCTTAAGATGAAAAAATAATCCTCTAAAACTAAACAATAAAGAAATAAATTTGTATGTTTATTAAGAAAATTAAACTAAAAGCTATGAAAAAAGCCTGCATTTCCCTGATTCTTTTCCTATTGATAGGTTCAGCATTTGCTCAGAAAAGAGCAACTAGAATGATTTTCAACGGTGGCGTACAAAAAGCTGGAATGTATGAAAAGACTTTTCAAGCATTTCAATGCTTTGAAGGATGTTTCCCCACATCCCAAACTCCAGCCTTATCTTTTGACTTCAATGTGCTGTACCAAGTTCAGTCCAAAACCCCCAATTTAAGCTTTGTGTATGGCATTGGGCTCAACCAGAAATCTTGGAATGAGGAAGGATTGAGTTCCAATGGTGCTGGTCCAATCGACAACCCTTATTCATTCCGCAATGATCTTACCTACTTTGGGCTTTTCTACGGGATCAATTATGATTTCGTAATTGGCAATAAAACCAAAATTATTGCAGGCTCTTTGATTAATCCAGAATTCTTAATTAACAATACAAATGAGGTTTATAATTCTTTAGGCGCAAGCATCCGAATGACATTAGGATTAGAGTATCAAGCCTTTGATAATTTGGCATTTCAACTTACTCCCTATTTTCAGTCAGCAGTTATGAATTATGCTAAGACACCAGATTTTGCCGGTGGCCCTAACTCACAAACCTATACCCCTTATGCTTTTGGAATTAATTTGGGAATCGTATTGAATCGAATTGCTGATTAAGGAGAGTTAAAGTTTTTAATTTGAATTCAGAAAAACATTCTTGACCAAAGACTTCGCGTGACAGATCATCGCAATGCAAATCTGAGGAATCAGTAAAAATCACAGCTTGTATTCAGAAATAAAGGTCCAAGTCTGAAGACCCACTGATTATACATAGTTCACTTTGCATTCCTTAGCAAAATCTCCGTGACCTTTATTATTGAAAGACTACAAGAAAATAGAAGTCCAAGTCTGAAGAATTGAACCAAGGTTTTCATATCATTACTTTGCGTTCCTTGGCGGGACCTTCGCGTCCATTGCGGGTAAAAGAAAGAAGGTCCAACTCTTACGAACTGGACCTTCTTTCTTTTAAGCTGTTTCAGCTCCTATCATTTCAATATGGCCCTCCTTTATTTTTCTTCGAAGGATTTTACCCACATTAGATTTGGGTAACTCGTCTATGAAATAAACCTCCTTTGGACATTTATAATTTGTCAACGACTCATGACAATGTGTGATTATCCTTTTATCAGTCAACGATTTTTCTTTTGAGACTACATAGGCCACCACCTTTTCAGTGGATTTGGGATCAGGCATTCCTATCACACCAACTTCCAAAACACCCGGACAGGACGCAATCACATTCTCCACCTCATTTGGATAGACATTGAATCCGGAAACAAGAATCATTTCCTTCTTCCGATCCACAATTTTGGTAAATCCATCGTCGTCCATGACTCCGATATCTCCTGACTTAAACCAATCACCCATCATCACTTCGGCAGTATCGGCTGGGCGATTCCAGTAACCTTTCATGACCTGTGGGCCTTTGATACAGATCTCTCCTCGTTCTCCATTTGGAAGGATTTGACCAGCATCATCGATAATGATCATTTCGGTATCAGGGAGTGGTAATCCAATCGTACCAATCCGCTCTGTTCCATCAATTGGGTTACAAGAAGCTACAGGAGATGTTTCGGTCAATCCGTAGCCTTCGGCAAGCGGAGTTCCAGTGACTTTTATCCATTTTTCCGCAGTTGCTTTCTGAACTGCCATTCCCCCTCCTACGGCAATCTTCAAACCACTGAAATCCAATTTGTGAAATGCATCCTGATTCAACAATCCATTGAACAAGGTATTTACGCCTGTGAATACGGTGAATTTATGCTTCGAAAGTTCCTTGATGAATCCCGGCATATCTCTGGGATTAGTGATCAGAAGATTATGCGCACCAATTTTCAGCATCGCTAGGCAGTTTACTGTCAAGGCGAAAATATGATAAAGCGGCAAGGCAGTAACTACGATTTCTTCCTGTTCCTTGAGCTTTGGCTTCATCCAATCAGAAATCTGTTGCATGTTGGCTACAATATTTCCGTTAGTTAATTCTGCGCCTTTTGAAATGCCTGTGGTACCACCTGTATATTGTAAAAAAGCGGTGTCCTCGAGTGTAAGCTTAATTTTAGAGTATTTATGCTTTGCGCCTTTTTCTAGTGCAGATTTAAAAGAAACTGCTTTTGGAATCGAGAAAGCAGGGACCATTTTTTTCACATGCTTCACCACCAAATTGACAATCGTGCCTTTCAAGCCACCCAGTAGATCACCGAGCTCGGTAACGATGATATGCTTTGCTTTGATTTCAGGAAGTATTTTCTCCAGATTACTGGCGAAATTGGCAACAATCACCACAACCTCAGCCCCCGAATCGTTGAACTGGTGCTTCATCTCTGAAGGCGTATATAGCGGATTTGTATTCACCACAATCATCCCAGCTCGCAGCGCTCCAAACATGGCCACAGGATATTGCAGGATATTAGGCATTTGAATGGCTACTCGCGTTCCCTTTTTTAATTTGAGCACTTCAGTCAGATACATTGCAAAATGTCCACTTAACTTATCTAGATCTTGATATGAAAGGGTCTTCCCCATGCATTCATAAGCTACAGCTGAGCCATATTTTTGAACACATTCTTCAAATAGTTCTGCGATGCTTGAATAAGCAGTGATATTTACATTTTTGTCAACAGCCGCTGGATAGTGCTTGAGCCATGGAAAGTCTGCCATAGATTTGGTTTTTTTGGGTGTAAAGTATTTTCCTTGAATTAGTAAAAAATATGAATTAGGATCAAATTTTAATTCCTAATTCAGGATTTTTCTTGCAATCAATTCTTTCATGATCTCATTGGTACCAGCATAGATCCGTTGCACCCTTGCATCTGCATAGGCTCTTGCCACACCATATTCCCACATGTAGCCATATCCGCCGTGAAGCTGCACACATTCATCAGCAACTTTGCACTGGAGTTCTGTCATATTGTATTTCGCAGCAGAGGCCATAGCAGGATCCACTTTTCCCAGATTATGCAGCATCACCAACTGGTCACAATAAATCCTTCCCTGCTCCAATTGAGCCGTCATCTCTGCTAATTTGAATCGGGTATTTTGAAATTCAGAAAGGTGCTTTTTGAATGCTTTTCGTTCTTTTACATAGTCAAGCGTCGCTTGGAGCATGTATTCGCCCAAGGCTAATGCTGCCAGAGCAACCACTAATCGCTCTTGAGCCAGCTCCTGCATCAAGTATTGAAATCCTTCCCCTGCTTTTCCGAGCAAGTTTTCCTTCGGGACTTTTACATCCACAAAGAAAAGTTCGCAGGTATCCTGTGCATGAAGTCCGACTTTTTTGAAAGGAAAACCTTTGGTATAACCTTCCATCGAATTATCCAAGACCACTAAACTGATTCCTTTCGCCCCTTTGGAAGGGTCTGTCTTCACGGCCACCACTACCACATCAGAAAGGTATCCATTGGTAATAAAGGTCTTTGAACCATTGACTAAAAAATAGTCCCCATGATCAATTGCAGTGGTCCTCATCCCTTGCAAATCTGATCCTGCTCCGGGCTCGGTCATGGCTATGGCTCCGATATACTCGCCAGCGATCATTTTTGGAATATATTTCTCCTGAACTTCCTGATTGCCATAATGTAAAATATAAGGCATTACAATATCAGCGTGGAGCGGATATCCGATGGCCGGACCGGAGCAACCACTTAGGCCCAGCTCCTCAATTAAAATCGCATTGTATCGAAAATCAGAAATATTCATGCCGCCAAGCTGCTCGGGAGCTTGAATTCCCAGAAACCCCTTCTCCCCTAATTTTAACCAACTTTCTCGAGAGACCATTTTCTGGTTCTCCCATTCCTGATTGTATGGGGAAATTTCTTTAGCTATAAAATCTTTTACACTTTGTCTGAAAAGATCATGCTCTTCATTAAATATCATTCTTGGTAAGCCAAACATGGTTTTTCTTCGGGTTTAATTCAGTTCAAAAATAGCATTTTTTTGACGCTACAGCCTCACCGCTTATCCACTCACTTGCCAATTTGGCCAAATGACTCACCACAGAAATGAATTCCTATCCGGAAATAAAACTTATCATTAGTTTTACCAAATCGAAAAAAATTCAACAGGTATGATTGATTTATTGGAAAACAGCTCTTTAGAAATTTTAGGAAACCTTCCTGTCTGGAATCCAAGTGAGAAGCTGATTCGGACAGAGGTAGCCGGTGAAAGCAACATGAATCTTGTCCTCAGAATAACCACTAATGAACGGAATGTAATTCTCAAACAATCCAAACCCTACGTTCGAAAATTCCCTCAAATCCCAGCCCCGATCAATCGAATAGCGATAGAAAAAGATTTTTACACCTTGATGGAATCTGATCCGGTACTTGCTTCATTTTCACCAAAAGTTTATCACTTTGATCTAGAAAATTACATTCTTCTGACTGAGGATTTGGGAAAAGGAAGTGATTTCCTGGAAATCTACAGCAAAGATTTACCGCTTTCTGAAGCTGTACTCGCTCAACTTGCTGATTACCTAAATGCGCTTCATAGCCTAGAAATCTCCAGCTTTCCAGAAAACCTTGAAATGAAGCAACTCAATCATATTCACATTTTCAACTTCCCTTTTGAGGAAGAAAATGGATTTGATTTGGATACAATTCAGCCTGGTTTGCAAGCATTAAGTTTGAAATACAAGCTGGATAATGAATTGAAAAAAACAATCCAAAACTTGGGCGAGCAATATTTAGCAACTGGAAAAACTTTGGTTCACGGCGATTTTTATCCCGCTTCCTGGCTCAAAGTCGGTGATGACATCAAAGTCATTGATCCTGAATTCGGTTTTTTGGGCGATCCAGAATTTGACCTCGGAGTTCTTTTTGCCCATCTCAAGTTGAGCAAGCAAGCTGAATCACTCAAATCTGACTTTTTGAAAAAGTATAAAAACAGCTATTCGCTAGCTAAAATCAACCACTATGAAGCCATCGAGATCATGCGGAGATTGATTGGGATAGCCCAGCTTCCTGTACAGCTTAGCCTTTCAGAAATAGAAGAACTCCTCGCAGCCGCTTCCCATCAATTGATGAGCTCATGAGAGGAATCTACTATCTCCTTGTTTTGATGCTGATCCTTTGCTCCTGTAGTAATAATGAGGAGCCAGAATACAACAAACTCGAAATCAGTGGTCTTACGGAAAGCGAATTGCATGACAAAATCTTGGGTATGCTCGTTGGCTCGGCTATCGGTGATGCCATGGGCGCGCCTACGGAAATGTGGGCTAGAACTGCTATTTCTGAAAAATATGGATTTGTCGCCAAGCTGGACACCATGCTACGAGAAGTGTCTCCTGAGGGAATCTGGCTACCAAACCTACCCGCCGGAGGTACGACAGATGATACAAGGTGGAAAGTATTAACCAGCAACTTTCTAATCAGTCAACCAAATTCCAGCTTGAGCGCCAAGGATTTTGCGAAACATATTTTATCCCAATATGCCGTCTACAGCGCAGAGTTTGATGAGATCACGGATACTTTGCCTAAATCTTTTGAAGTAGTAAATCTCAAGCTTGGCTGGCTTCATGAATGGGCGAAAGTCAGCGTTCCTTTTTTGGAAAACAACCTTGTAGGCTATGCAGATTCTTTGGGAAAATTTTATGGGGGAGAAATGGTCTGTGCGGGATTGCTTTATGCCCCATCTATAGGTTCTTATTTTCCAGGAGATCCAGAATATGCTTATCGCCAAGCCTACGCTTTATCTATTTATGATATTGGCTACGCCAAAGATCTCACAGCACAGGCCTCAGCTATGACTGCCGCCGCAATGAAAAAGGGAGCTACGCCTGATAGTCTTTTGGCAGCGCTGATGAAAGACCCATCGAACTACGCTAAAAGCAGACTTGTGGGTCGAACTGCAAATGGAATCCTTTTTAATGCGAGGCTTATCAGCTCGGAATCAAGAAAACTGGACAGTTTAAGTACTGGACTTTCAGCAGCAAGCCCGGCGCTAATTGCAGCTTTTGACGGTTTGGATCAGCGTCTCCAAGATATGCCATTTCACGCAGGAGAAATCTGGCTTCAGACCTTAACTGCGATGATTTATGCTGACTTCGATTTTATGGGAAGTTTGATTTTTCTGGTCAATTATGGGCGTGATAATGATACTACTGCCGCAGTAGCCGGTGGGATTTTAGGGGCATATTATGGGTTTGAGCAACTACCTGATCGGGAAAAATATCAGGTGTTGGAAATCAATAAAAGCCAATTAGGAATTGATCTGGAAAAAGTAGCTCAAGAACTTACCGCTCACATGTTGGCAAAATAATACAAGTTCTTATTCGATGCTCAAGAAATAGCGGATCAAAATCGAAAAAGCCCAGCTTCTTTCGAAACCGGGCTTGCATTAATAGGTTTGTGAAAATTAGAAGTAAAGCGTTCTGGTTCTACCTTCAGCATCTTTCAACTCCACCAAGACTTCCGAAGGATCAACACCTTTCAAAACGTAGTTCTTTCGAAAACCTTCCGGCTGGTCAATTTTCTCTTCATGAAGAATCTTGCCTCCTTTTTGCATCTTGATTTTCACTTCAACTCCGGGCTCCTTTAATCCGATCACGGCTAGATTGATGGTGTGATCATCGATTAATTTCCCATAAGCCATCAGTGGGTAGCTCAGGATTTCCGGAACTCTTTCGGAAGTCTCCACGGTATATACTACCTCTTCGTCTGCAGTAGAAATCATCACATGATATTCTCCTACTGGAAGATGATCCAGATTGTAAGGAACCATCACATCTTCTTGGACTTTTACTTTACGTTGGTGAAGCATTTTCCCATTTTCATCGGTAATGGCAATCTTTGCCTTGCCGATACCTTCTCTAAGTAGAACGTTTACTTTTTGAAATCTTGCGTTTACGCTTGAAAGAGCTGTCAAGTCATCGTTTTCATTAGCTGCAAAACTGCTAGTGGCTAAAAGTCCTGCAAGTGCGAAAGTGAATAGCGTTTTCATAATAATGTTGGTTTAGTAGTTTGTTGGTTATTTCGTTATGCTATTACTACTTGCGAAGGCTGTACCATCAATGCCAAGACCCTATTTTTGGAAGCCTTTGCTGAACCTATCTTTTTTAAAAAATTAATATTTAGACCGAATTAAATTTGGAGTTACAGCTGATTTCTTAACAAACCTGTCTCATAAGAGCACGGTTCTTTGCCCGATTGTCTCGAAGCCGAACAGTTTTTGCCTCTTATGGCTGATTTACAGGTTGCATGAAATTGTGCCTGTTATTAAAAATTAATTTTGAAAAAGTTTTAAAACCCTGAAATCAAACGAGTTAAAAAATAAAAACCTGTACGGTTATGTACAGGCTTTGTCCGCTAGGACACATTCGCTAGACTTAAAATAAACTCATTTCTTTAGCTCTTGAGCAATTTGCTTGACCCGATCTTTGATATTTAGGCTCGATATATCCAGATTTCCAGAAGTAGCTTTTAGAAAATCCTTCACCGCGCCGGTATGGTCTGTAGATTTTCCATCTTCTAAAGTCACATAGCGCATGGTGGACCAAAGCACTGTCTTTAATTGGGTTTTCGAATCGTCAGTCATGTAGTATTCCACCACTATCGTGTTGTGATTATGCCAGAGTGTTCTGCTCATGATCCGAACCCACTCCCCGACCATTGCGGGCTTGACATAGCTGATGTTATGATTATAAACCACCCACGCTGCTTTATAGGTACGAATCAAATCGATGATTTCTAGTCCGTAAAGCTTTGGAACTTGATCTTCTCTGGCATTGAAGAAGTAGTCAAAGTATTTGGCATTATTCAAATGGCGCAATGGATCACAGTCCTGGAATCGGATGACGACTCTGCTTTCAGTTTCGGTTGGATAGTGTTTTTCTGGATTGTACTCAAACATATTCAGGTAGTTTTAAAGCTCTTTACTAGTAATCAATTTGATTCCTGCTGCTGACAGTTCTCGGAGCGAATTTTCTCCATCTGTAGGTTTTACATTTACAGCA
>JBBQDY010000052.1:0-13513 GCA_038320155.1 Cytophagales bacterium | reverse complement strand
CCCCTTCAGGGTCATTTTTTCTTGCGTTCCTTTTCCAAATCTTTGGTTTCAATAGGTTTGAAAGGAATCTAATTGTAGAGGGATATTTCTGAGTCGAGTCCAGCTTCTGGAAAGCAGGACAACGTGGAAGCAGGACAAATTTCTATGTGAAGCTATGTGGTGTTCAATTTTTTCTTCTGAAAACTCGTTTCCATCCTCCCGCACGAAAATCGGTGTTCCAAAAAGTAATTCTGGGCGGGAGAGGGTTATTTTGCAAACCGGTTTACCACGGGTTTCACCCGTGGCTATTCATCTTTGACCCCTTCAGGGTCATTTTTTCTTGTATTCCTTTTCCAAATCCTTGGTTTCAATGGGTTTGAAGGAAATCTAATTGTAAAGGGATATTTCTGAATCGAGTCCAGCTTCTGGAGAAGCAGGACAACGTGGATACAAAACAAATTTCTATGTGAAGCTATGTGTATGTGTTGATCAACTTTTTTCTTCTGAAACCCATAAAGCTTTCAAAATCAACCAACCTGCCTTATCAATTCGGTGATAATTTTTGCCATTATCGGCTCGGCCAATGCTGCAGCCTCCAAGACTTCAGCTAGCGTAATTCGCTTGATCTTTCCCTGCACACCCAGATCTGTAATCGCAGAGATACCGAAGACCTCCATCCCCATCTGCCGCGCCACAATCACTTCCGGCACGGTACTCATTCCTACGGCGTCTGCCCCAATACTCCGAAGGTAGTTGTACTCTGCAGGAGTCTCCAGATTTGGCCCCTGTACTCCGGCATACACGCCTTTATGTAGATGAATATTAGCTTGCTTGGCAAATCCCAGTGCCCGACTGATCAGATCCGAAGAATACGCATCACTCATATCCGGAAAGCGTGGCCCAAAGGCCTCGATATGTTTGCCTCGAAGTGGATTCTCCGGAAAGAGATCGATATGATCGGTGATCAGCATTACTTCGCCAACGTTCTGCGCAGGATTCAATCCTCCGCAGGCATTGGATATCAGTAAGGTTTCGATGCCCAGCTGCTTCATCACCCGGATAGGAAAGGTCACTTCATGCATCGTATAGCCTTCATAGTAGTGAAAGCGTCCTTTCATTGCCAAAACTGGTTTACCGGCAAGTGTCCCCAAAAGCAATTTTCCAGAATGACTCTCTACTGTACTCAAAGGAAAATGTGGGATACTCCGGTAATCTAAGGTTTGATTTAGCTCGATATGATCACCGAGGTTACCCAAGCCTGTGCCCAGAATAATGCCGATTTTGGTAGGTTTTGGGAGAATCTTTCGAATAGCTGCAGCAGCCTCTAGGACTTGATCATAATAGGTCATGGTCAAAAAGATTAATTTTTTAAGAAATCAAAATTAATAAATCTTCGAACTTTTAGCAGGACTTGCTTGTATAGCCTTCAACAATTAACAAGCATGATTAAGATAATCGTAGGTACCAACCGCCAGAACTCAGTATCCAAGCAAATTGCACAAATCGTTCAAAAAATACTTTTAGAAAAGGGAGCAGAATGTGAGATTCTGGAATTGACAGATCTGCCTTCGGATTTCATTGAAACCGCGCTATATGAAAACAACGGGAAAAATGAGGCCTATAATGCCTTTCACGCAAGAGTGGCCTCGGGAAAGAAATTTATCTTTATAGTACCTGAATACAACGGTTCCTTCCCAGGAATCCTAAAAACCTTTATCGACGGGATGACCTATCCGAATAGCTTCCGGAATAAAAAAGCGGCGATGATTGGAATATCTTCTGGAGTTGGCGGGGGTGGCATCGCGTTGAGCCACCTTACCGACATCTTCCATTATTTAGGCATGCACGTACTCGCTCTCAAGCCGAAGCTTGCTAAAATAGAGCAAAATATGTCAGATAACCTGCTCACCAACAAGTTGTACAATGAGTTACTGCATAGCCAGGCAGACATGCTGCTTGAGTTTTAGGACTTAGTCCACATTATCATGCAGGAATCTGTTGTTACCTAGAATCTCATTTTCGTCGCTGAGATTGTACTTGCTGATGCTAGGCTCTGAGCTATGCTGTGGCTCATTGAGCACAACATTCTTCCGCTGATAGGCTGGCACTTCTAATTTTTCCTTCAGTTCATCCGGAGTTGGGTTAAAAGATCTGTTGCCTTTTAGCTTCTCAAAACGCTCATGTGCACGCTGAATTGCTTTTTGCTTCATCTGCTCATAATAGTCGTTAGCAAATCCCATTGTCGCAGGCTCATTCACTTTTTCAAGCTTCTCAGCTGGCTTTTGAGCTTCTTCTTTCTCTTCGAAAAGATCATGAACGATTTTCTCCGGAGCTTCTTCGATTTTCTCTTTCTTCACTTCAAATGAGAAAGCCTTCTCTTTTGGAGCTTCGGGAGCTGGAGCTGGAACTGGCTTTGGGTTCAAGGCTTTTGGGAATGAAAACACGAAAGTTGAATCCTCATCAATTGCTTCCTCTTTAACGATTTTGCTTTTGCCTGAATCCAAGTTGATCAAGGTCTTCTCGATCTGAGGCTCTGCTATTGGAGCTTTAACTTCAGGAAGTGTGAAAGTCGGTGCAGGCTGTGCTGCTTTGAGCATTTCCTTTCTAGCAGTTCCTGCCAGACGATCCATTTCAAAACCTGTTGCAATTACCGTTACCCGAATAGCTTTACCAAGATCCGGATCGATACCCTGACCAAAGATCACTTCAGCGTTGTCGCCTGCTTTCTCCTGAATGTATTCAGTGATATCGCTCAATTCGTCCATAGATAATTCCTCGTCCTCACCGGACATGATGGAAAGAAGGATTTTCTCAGCACCTCGGATATCTACATTGTTCAACAACGGAGAAGAGATCGCTGCACCGGCTGCACGGATGGCGCGTCCTTCGCCCTCTTCGGTTGAAGATCCCATTACCGCTGCTCCGGCATCTTTCATCACCGTCTTCACATCTTCGAAGTCAACGTTGACATCTTGGTGAATGGTAATAATCTCTGCGATAGATCTTGCTGCTGTAGAAAGGATATCATCTGCCTTGCTGAATGCAGTACGAATAGCCAAGTTTCCATAAATCTCGCGAAGCTTGTCATTGAGGATAACCAATACGGTATCACAATTTTCCCGAAGGGATTCAATTCCCTGCTGCGCGACATTCATTTTCTTCTTGCCTTCGAACATAAATGGTGCAGTCACGATTCCGACGGTCAGGATGTTAAGTTCCTTGGCAATTCGAGCTACCACTGGAGCTGCTCCAGTACCGGTACCTCCGCCCATACCTGCGGTGATGAATACCATTTTAGTGTTGTCACCTAAGAGCTCCCGGATTTCACTCTCGGACTCAAGTGCTGCATTTTTTCCTTGCTCAGGATTTGCTCCTGCTCCTAGGCCTTCAGTGAGGTTAGCTCCAAGTTGTAATCTCAATGGAACTGGGCTAGACTTCAAAGCCTGCGCGTCTGTGTTGACTACCACAAATTCTACGTCCTTGATACCTTGGCTAAACATGTGATTGACGGCATTAGAACCGCCACCGCCTACGCCAATGACCTTGATAATGGACTTTGAATTTTTTGGAAGATCGAATCTGTAATCTTTCATGTTATCTGACATATTTATTTGTTTGGTGAAATGAGTTCTAGTTTATTGAAATTGGGGATTTGGATAAATAGGGAAATCAACCGCAAGGCAATTGACCTCCCCGATCATAAGCCCTAGTAATTTTCGTCTCCGATATCATCACTGATGATACCTTTTAATTTTTCTTTGATGCTGGTGAAAATGTCCTTGGAGAAGATCTCACGAGGTTCTTTTCGCTTGGAAATAGTTTGCCCGTTCGCAATCCGCTCTTTGTACTTTCCATCCCGATCATCCAGGTCTTTGAATCCGGCAAGCACCAAGCCTACGGAGGTCGCGTACATAGGACTTTTTACCTCTTCGATCACTGACTTGCCCAAGTGCTCATTTGGATAGCCGATGCGCGTATCCAGTCCAGTCATATATTCGAATAGCTGAGAGATAAACTGCAACTGTGAACCTCCGCCGGTCAAGACGATACCGCCTGCCAACTTCTTGTAATGGCCACTTTGCATGATCTCGTTCTGCACGATTTCGATGATTTCTTCCATTCTCGCCTGGATAATAGAAGCTAGATTTCGGATCGAAATTTCTTTTGGAGGTCTATTTCTCAAACCCGGGATCGATACGATTTCGTTTGGATTCGCCTCCTCGGCAATGGCTTTGCCAAAACGAGTCTTCAGCAATTCCGCCTGATTCTGCATCACCATGCATCCTTCCTTGATGTCTTTGGTAATGATGTTGCCACCAAGAGGAATCACAGCGGTGTGTCGAATTATATTTTCATAGAAAATCGCAATATCTGTGGTGCCACCTCCGATATCTACCAGGCAAACGCCTGCTTCTTTCTCGTCATCACTTAGGACCGAAAGCGAACTTGCCAATGGCTCAAGAATCAGTTGCTTGGAAACTAATTTTGCCCGACGTACGCAACGGTTAATATTATTGATAGCGGTGGACTGTGCGGTGATGATATGGAAATCCGCTTCCAGTCTGGTGCCTGACATGCCAACAGGATCTTTGATTCCACCTTCGTAATCGACGGTGTAGTCTTGAGGCATGACGTGAATAATGGTATTTCCCGGAGGCACGAGTATATTTTCCATTTCACTGGAAAGTCGTCGTACATCCTCAACTGTGATCTCGTCATCTGAAGGCTGGCGCATAATGCTTCCACTTTGGATCTTACTCTGAATATGCTGTCCGGCGATCCCTACGATCACGTCGACTATATTCACATCGGCCATTTCGGAACATTCTTCTATCGCTTTCTCGATCGCATGGACAGTTTTGTCAATATTGGTGACTACACCACGATCAACGCCGTCGGAGACAGCCTTGCCCATGCCGAGCACTTCCAATTTGCCATACTCATTCTTGCGACCGATAATCACACAGATCTTTGTGGTTCCGATATCTAGTCCTACAATTAAATTATTTTCCATATCCAGGCTTATTATTCACAGACGATTTGATCCTTATATTTTACACTGACCCGAGCATAGGTATTCCAGCCTTTCTTGGGTAAAATTTCTTTGTAGAAGACCAAGATTCGGTCAAACTTATCTTCAATGTTTTGCGCGTCACCGAACTCAATCAACTGACTGCCTACCTGCTGATAAAGCTGTATATCATCAGCCGCATTCACGACTAACTCGGTGATTTGCGCATTCCAAAATTTATCTTTGGTGATGAATTCAATTAGATTCATCAATTCAGGCATCTCATTCATCACATCCCCCTGATCCATCAATCGCTCCGCAAACCTTCCCTCCAGAATCAAAACCCTACTTGTGTATGAGCTGGAGGTAGGTATCACTTTCCCTTCGCTGGTGATATAACCATCTGCCCCAAATGGCTGTGCAATTCTGGCAATTGGCTGATGCTGCTGAATTCTCAGGTTTAGAATACCTTTCTGACCGATCATTGCCTGCACCGTTTTGACAAATGGATGTCCACTGATTCGAGACTCAATTTCATTCATTGGGACTTCTTCCAGCGGGAGACCGACTTTCAAATCAGGGAAAGCCTGACTGAGAATCTTTGTGATTTCTTCATCCTCGACGAAATACACACCACTCAATCCTTCGATTGATATCTCTGCACCTTGGTAAGTTTTATACAGGGTTTGCTTCTCCACAAATCCAATAAATCCGACAACTGTCAAGCTGAGGACTACAAAAGCGATGATCTTTTTTAGATTGGACTTGTTCATTGTGCAAGTCGTTTAGCCCGTTCACTTGTCCAATCTGCCAGAGTGGGTACCAGTCGATCGATATCGCCTGCACCCAGTGTGACCAATACTTCAAGGTTGGTAGTTTCCAAATAAGTAAGAAGTTCCTCTGTTTTAACCAAGGATTTCTTGGTTGCCAAAATGTCTTTCAACAACATCGCTGATTGCACTCCAGGTATCGGTAATTCTCGCGCCGGGTAGATATCCAATAAGATCACCTCATCCGCCAAGGAAAGGCTTTCGGAAAATCCAGCTGCAAAATCACGCGTCCGAGTAAACAAGTGTGGCTGAAAAATCACCGTAATTTTTTTCATCGGGAACATTGCCCGAACGGAGCTCAAGCAAGCCCTGATCTCTTCCGGGTGATGTGCGTAATCATCGATGAAGACTACATTTTCAGTGTTTACATGAATCTCAAATCTTCGCTTTACTCCTTTGAAAGAAGCCAAACCTTTGCGGATCTGATCTTCGGATAAGTCATGATCAAGCGCAACTGCAATCGCTCCGATGGCATTTTCCACATTGTGGAAACCCGGAACAAATAGCTCCAATCGGTTGATGGTTTGCTTCTTACTCACATAGTCAAAAATAAATGATCCTCTCTTTGCCTGAATATTCTGAGCGGAAATCGCAGCAGATCCAAGCCCGTAAGTTTTTGTTTTCACTTTTGGCATTCCTATTTCCTCCAGCTTCATTGCCGCATTTTGCTGGATATAGAGTTTTCCTTTTTTATCAATCAGCTTGATGAATTCTGAAAAACCCTGAAGGATTGAAGATTCATCCCCATAGATATCCAAGTGATCCGGATCTGCACTGGTGACGATGGCCTCGTTTGGATGTAATCTTAAAAACGAGCGATCAAATTCATCTGCTTCCACAACGACTAGTGTCGGCTCTTTCGAATTCTTATCTCCCAAAATCAAATTGCTCTGGTAGTTTTGAGTAATTCCTCCCAAGAATGCTGCGACTGGTTTGCCGGCTGCCTTTAGCAAATGCGCAAGAAGAGAAGAAGTGGTCGTCTTGCCGTGAGTTCCTGCCACCGCAATGGTGTAGAAAGTACTGGTCACCATACCTAAAATCTCCGATCGCTTTTTCAACTGATAGCCTTGCTCCCGGAAATAATTCAACTGAGCACTGTCTGCAGGCATTGCAGGAGTCCAGATGATCATCGATTCAGCAGGATTTGATTTGATAGATTCAGGAATAGCATTCACCTTATCCACAAAATTGACCGTCATTCCCTCGGCGATCAGTTGATCTGTCAAAGGAGATGGCGTTCGATCATAGCCGGACACAGCAATTCCCACATGCTGGAACCAGCGTGCCAAAGCACTCATGCCGATCCCACCGATGCCTAGGAAATATGCGTTATGTATCCCTTCGAAGCTCATCCGATGATTAATTCTAGTTCTTCCACTATGGCCTTTGCCGCATTTGGCTTGGCCATTTCTTTTATTTTCAATCCCAGTTCTGCCATTTGCTGTGCATCGCTGAGGAGTTCATCCACTTTCGATTTCAATTGACCCACTGCCTCCGCATCCTTCAGCAACCAAGCTGCCTGATGGTTGACATAGGTCATTGCGTTTCTGGTCTGGTGATCTTCGGCCACATTTGGAGAAGGGATAAAAATCACCGGTTTACCCACAATTGAAAGTTCAGATACTGAAAGCGCCCCTGCTCTGGAGACGATTACATCCGCCACGGCATAGGCTAGATCCATTTCCCGGATAAATTCCCGCAGGTGAATTCCTTTCAAAGCCGCTTTTTCACTCTCCTGAAGCATTTCTTTGAAATAGAATTTGCCACACTGCCAAAGCACTTGATAGCCCGCTTTGTCCAGTTGCTTCATGTCTTTCAAGACTGCTTGATTCAGCGTCCGTGCTCCCAACGATCCTCCTAATACCAGAATGGTCTTCTTGTCTGAATCCAATTTGAAATGAGCCAAGCCCTTTTCTCGCTTATCATCTAGATTTAAAATGTCCTTTCTCACAGGATTACCGGTATAGGAGATTCGATCTATTGGGAAAAATTTATCCATAGCTGGATAAGCCACGCAGATTCTTTGAGCTTTCTTGGAAAGAATCTTATTGGTCAATCCCGCATAAGAATTTTGCTCCTGAACCAACGTTGGAATACCTTTTCGCTGTGCGGCATAGAGCACCGGACCACTTGCGTATCCGCCTACTCCCACTACTGCATCTGGCTTGAAATCACGCACGATCTTGGAAGCCTGTCTTAAACTTTTCAACAGCTTCATCGGAAATTTCAAATTCTCAAAAGTCAACCTTCGCTGAATTCCTGCCACTGGCAATCCGATAATTCGATAGCCAGCCTCAGGCACTTTCTGCATTTCCATTTTTCCCAAAGCCCCTACAAATAACAGTTCACTTGCCGGATGCTTTTCCACCCAAGCATTTGCGATAGCGATCGCCGGATAGATGTGCCCTCCGGTACCTCCACCACTGATCAAAATGCGATATGTGCGCTGCGTCTCGATGATTAAGCTGTTTTAAGTCTTGGTTTATTTCTGGCAGTATTGGCCAGTGTCTCTTCGTGATGATCTCCGCGGCTTACCGAAAGGATAATTCCCAGAGAGATTCCTGTAAATACCAATGAGGTGCCCCCCATACTCAATAATGGCAAAGGCAATCCGGTAATCGGACCAAGGCCAACGGCTACAGCCATATTGACCAAGGCTTGAATCACCAGCGCGAAACTCAGTCCCGCAGAAAGCAATCCGCCAAAAGCTTTATTAGAATTGGCCACGATCCGCATACCTCGATAGAGCAAAGCGAGGTATAGGAAAAGCACTCCAAAGCCACCAACCATTCCATATTCTTCGATGATAATAGCGTAGATAAAATCAGAATAGGGGTGAGGAAGGGAATTTCGCTGCTCGCTATTTCCGGGACCTTTACCTGTCACTCCTCCGGTGGCAATAGCGATATATGACTGCTCTGCTTGAAAAGGAATTTCGTCCTCGTCCATAAATGCCTCCACTCGAGAAATCAAAGTTGCCCCACGCTGACCGATAAAGCCCGCAGTGGTCAAGCCTAAGACTCCAACCAGCACCACTATTCCCAAGTATTTGACCGGGACTCTACCGATAAACATGATCAAAAGACAAGTCATCAGCAAGAGAATCGCAGTGGAAAAATTAGCCATGGCGATCAAGCCACAGATCAATCCAATCGCAATAATGATCGGCACAAAAGTGCTCTTGAAATCCTTGATGTTATTTTGGCGTTTGGCCAGCATTCCTGCAATGGCTGCGATCAAGGCCAACTTTGCCAAATCAGATGGCTGGAAAGCCTGATTGATGACCGGAATCGTGATCCAGCGATTTGCCTCATTGATATTGGAGCCAAATAGATAGGTTACCATCAAAAGCGGAATCGAAGCAATGACACCCAATCTCGCATAGATGGCATACTTGCGATAAGGAATCCGGTGTGCAGCCCACATCACCGCCAAAGAGACGAAAATGAGCATGGAATGCTTAAACAGATACAATTCTGTATTGCCTCCTGCATACTTATAGGCTAGTGAACCGGTAGCAGAATACACCACCAGAATACTGAATAGTGATAGCAGAATCACAATCCCCCAAATGATAGGATCACCCTTGAAATGCTCATCGATCCATGCTTTAAATTGGCTCATACGATGGCTGGGTTTAGGTTTAAAACTGCAGTTCGGAATTGATTTCCGCGGTCTTCGTAGTTTTTGAAGAGGTCAAAACTGGCGCAAGCCGGAGAGAGTAAAACCACATCTCCGGATTCCCCTAGGGATTTGCCCCAATTGACTGCTTCTTCAATCGATTCAGTTTCTCTGATTTCTGGGATGGAAGCAGCAAATGCTGCCTTCAACTTCGAATTATCTTTTCCCAGACAAATCAAAGCTTTGATCCCTGAAGTATATTTTTGGAGCAGCCTGTAATTATTTCCTTTGTCTACCCCGCCTGCGATCCAAATAATAGGATTGGAATAGGCGGCTAAGGCATAAGCGGTAGATTCTACATTCGTTCCTTTGCTATCATTGACATAAGTGACTCCTGCCAATTCAAGGACTACCTCCATACGATGCGGTGCATTTTTGAAGGTTTTTAGTGACTTCACTATGCTTTCCTCAGAAACATTTGCCAGAGTCACTGCAATAATTGCACAAAGGGCATTCATCAAATTATGTTCCCCAAGAATGGAAAGTGCCGATAAGGGAATGCTAAGCTTTTGCTCTTTTACAATGATATCTAGATTTGACCCTTCCAAATAGCCCCCTGCACTTGGCTTTTCTTTTAAGGAAAACCAATGTTTCGTCGCTCTGGATTTAATTGTGGCAATACCTTGAACAGAATTGATATCATCAGCATTGACGATCATACAATTGTTGGACGCCATGTTTTTGAAAAGGCGCAACTTCGAATTCAAATAGTTTTCAAATCTGTATTCGTACCGATCCAAATGATCAGGCGTGATATTGGTCAAAACTGCAATACTTGGCTTGAAGGAGAAGATCCCATCAATTTGGTAACTGCTGCATTCGATGACCCACCATTCATGATCTGTCTCGACCAACTGCGCTGCCCAGCTTTCGCCCACATTTCCCGCTATTCCCACATCGTAACCCGCTTCTTTGAGCAGATGGTAAGTCAAAAGTGTTGTGGTGGTTTTACCATTGGTGCCGGTGATAGCAATCACCCGACCTGCACTGTAGCGATAAGCAAATTCCAATTCATCTACTACTGCAATTCCTTCTTCAAATGCTTGCTGAACCACTGGAATCTTGGGAGAAATACCAGGACTTTTGATAATCAAGTCAGCATTCAGAATGGTTTTTTCGGTGTGACCTCCTTCTTCAAACTCAATTCCTAACTCGTTCAATTTGGCTTTATTGGAAGCTGAAATTTGACCAAACTCAGATACGAAAACGGCATAGCCCTTCACCTTGGCAAGCATTGCTGCTCCCATTCCGCTTTCTCCGGCTCCAAGGATGGCTATTAGTTTCATTTATTATCTCAGTTTTAAAGTGGCAAGTGTGATCACAGCAAGGAGAATCCCTACGATCCAAAATCGAGTAACAATCTTCGCCTCAGGTATATTTTTCTTTTGGTAATGATGATGAATAGGTGACATCAGGAAAACTCTTCTTCCTTCACCATATTTACTCTTCGTGTATTTGAAGTAGCTCACTTGAATCATGACGCTACTGGTCTCTAGCAAGAAAATTCCGCACATCAGTGGCAGTAAAAGCTCTTTGCGCAGCGTCAAAGCCAAAACAGCAATTACCCCTCCGAGCATCAGACTTCCCGTGTCGCCCATGAAAACTTGAGCCGGATAAGCATTGTACCAAAGGAATCCGACGCAGGCGCCGATAAAGGCTGAAGCAAAAATCACGAGCTCCCCAGAGTTGGGGATGTACATGACATTGAGGTATTGTGAGAAAATGGCGTTACCGCTGATGTAAGCAAAAATGGCGATGGTCAAACCAATGATGGCCGACGTTCCCGCTGCTAAACCATCTATTCCATCGGTAATATTTGCTGCGTTGGACATGGCAGTGATTATAAAAGTCACCACGAAAATGTATAAGACCGGCGTCATCGCCTCACCTGCAAAACCCAGAACCGTCTCGTAATTCAGTTCATTGTTTTTGGTAAAAGGGATGGTTGTCTTGGCCACTTTCACATCCTGAAAAGAAGGGGTTTCTACCACTCCTGCATCGATGGAAACCGGATTGGTAAATTCTCGGATCACGACGTTTTCATGGAAATAAAGCGTAGAACCTACGATGATTCCAATCCCGATTTGACCTACGATCTTGAATCGACCTTTCAATCCTTCTTTATCTTTTTTGAATACTTTGATGTAATCATCCACAAAACCAATGGCACCGAGCCAAACCGTGGTGATCAGCAAAAGGATAATGTAAATGTTGTTCAGATTGGCGAAAAGCAAAGTAGGGATCAGGATCGCAGCAATGATCATTAGTCCTCCCATAGTCGGAGTACCTTTCTTCTGCGCCTGACCGGCTAGACCAAGATCACGGACGGTCTCACCGATCTGCTTATTTTGGATCCAATTGATAATATGGTGCCCAAAAGTGATGGTAATCAGCAAGGAAAATACTGCTGCCATACCCGCACGGAACGAAATGTACCGAAACACCCCTGTTCCAGGGATATCCAATACACGGTCCAAATAGTCAAAAATCGGGTATAACATCTTATTATTTTGTGAATTGTTGTAAGAGTTCAGTCACCACTTCTGCATCATCAAAATGATACTTCACTCCTTTAATTTCTTGGTAATCTTCATGGCCTTTCCCAGCGATGAGAATGATATCTCCTTTTTTCGAAAGCATACAGGCGGTTTTAATGGCCTCTCTTCGATCAGAGATCGTAAGCGTTTTCCGGATTTCAGTAGGCCCGATACCTGCTTGCATTTCTTTCAAGATGGCCTCAGGATCTTCAAATCGAGGATTATCAGAAGTCAAAATCACCTTATCGCTTTCCTGAACTGCGATCTTGGCCATTACCGGCCGCTTGGTTTTATCTCGATTCCCTCCGCAGCCCACGACTGTGATCAATTGCTCAATGCCAGTCCGAACTCCATTCAAAGTCTTGAGTACATTCTCTAAAGCATCCGGCGTATGGGCATAGTCCACGATGGCGATTACTCCACCGATAGCGATCCGATCAAATCGGCCTTTAGCTCCTCGGATGGCAGATAGCTCCCGAAGCACTTCATCTTCTTCCTCGCCTAGCAAAACTGCCACGCCAAGCACTGCTAACAGATTGTAAGCATTGAATGAACCGATCATTCTGAACCAAGTCAACTTGCCGTTGATATCGAGCTCCAATCCTTCAAGGGTATTGGAAATGATCTTTCCTTTGAAATCAGCTGTGGACTTCAAGGCAAAAGTTTGATGAGTCGCTTTGCAATTTTGAAGCATCACCTGACCTCGTTTATCGTCGTCATTGACAAGCGCAAAAGCATCTTTTGGAAGCTCATCAAAAAGCCTTTTCTTGGCTTTGATGTATTCATCAAAAGTGCCGTGGTAGTCGAGGTGATCGTGAGAAATATTGGTAAATACTGCCCCTACGAGTTTTAATCCTGCAATTCGCTCCTGCACGATTGCATGAGAGCTAGCCTCTATAAAGCAATGGGTGCATCCCTCGTCCACCATCCGACGAAGAAGCGCTTGCACGCTGATTGCATCCGGAGTGGTATGTGTTGAGGGGATTACTTGATCGTTAATTTTATTTTCAACAGTCGATAGCAAGCCGGTGCTGTACCCCATCCGAATAAAAAGCTGGTGGAGCAAAGTGGCTGTAGTGGTTTTTCCGTTTGTACCGGTTATTGCTACGACTTTGATATTCTCGGAAGGGTTCTTAAAGAAATTACTCGCCAAAATTCCCAGAGCCTTGGCAGTATTCTGGACTTCGACATAAGTAATCCCTGGCTGAAGCGAAGCAGGAAGCTGCTCACACACGATGGCGATTGCGCCTGACTCCAGCGCCTTTTCAATGTACTCATGACCATCCACTTGAGTTCCCTTAACGGCAACAAAGACTGTCCCCTCCTTGACCTGACGGCTATCAAAGGCAAGTGCATTCACTTTGACCTCCATGTTTCCCACAGTAGAAGTCAATGACACTTTATATAATATGTCCTTAAATATCTTCATCAGCCCAAGACAAGGTTAATAGTGGCATTCGGGCTAAGCTTTGTTC
>JBBQDY010000051.1:0-13635 GCA_038320155.1 Cytophagales bacterium | reverse complement strand
TTATACGCCAATCGCTTATCCACCCGCTCAAGAATATTTTCCTGAGAATTGTAATACGACAAGACCGAATTTTTATCCGAGCGAAGAATGTAAAAGGCATTCCCCTTGCGCTTTTTAGTACCCAAGACAGCTTTAGCCTCCACGTAGCCTTGATCATAGAGCGTATTGATATTTGTAATAGCTACATCATCCATCACATATTTTCCGGTGTTCTCAAGCTCGCTGATATTTTTGATTTTGCCAGTCTCGTAGTCTTCAGCATGGATTTCCAGCGACTTCGCTTTCAGCCTAAGATTGATATCCTTACTGACCAAAATCACCTTTCGATTCTTCTCGAACTGCTTGAGATAAAGCGCCGCATTCAGGATTTTGTGATCATTTTTTACTTCACCGAAAATCTCATTCGCATTAAACTGATTGTCTGGATTCATGAGAACTTTAAAGTTTCCTTTAGTCTTCCCATTCAAGGGTGTCCAGTTATGAATCATGTGATCCTGAGATAGCTTATCCAGCAATCGGATGAACTCTCGCGCTTCAAAATTTTTGGTGTCGTTGCCCTTTTTGAACTGATCAAGTTCCTCCAGCACGGTGATCGGAATGACCACGTCGTGTTCGGCAAAATTCATAATGGAGTTGTGTGCATAAAGGATTACAGAAGTATCCAGCACAAAGATTTTCCGATCGTTTTCGGACTTGGCTCTAGGCATGCGCAGGGTTTTGGAATGGTACTCTTTCAGTTAATTTAGAAAAATATAAGAGTTATTACTCCTAATTCAATAATAATTTATGGTTAACAAATTGGTAAAAGATCTTAGAAACTTGACTATCAATAGAATAAAAAAAGGGAAAGTTTTGAGCTTTCCCTTTAATTTTTGAATACTTTCTTTTAATCAAGCAGCGCCGAAATATCCTCTTGTCCCAGACTCTTCATGAAGCTTTCCTCAGTATTAATCAGCTCACCTGCCAGCGCAAGTTTCCTGCTTTGCAAAGCCATTATTTTCTCTTCCACCGAACCTCGGCTGATGAATTTGTAGATGATAACTTTGTTTTGCTGGCCGATTCGGTGTGCTCGATCGATTGCCTGAGCTTCGACTGCGGGATTCCACCATGGATCCAGTAAAAACACGTATTCAGCTTTGGTCAGGTTCAATCCTACACCACCAGCTTTCAGAGAAATCAAGAATACTTTGATGTCCTCCTGCTCTTGAAATTTTTCTACCTGTGCCTGACGGTCTTTGGTAGCTCCATCCAAGTATGCATATGGAATTCCCTCTTTCTCCAGATATTCTTTTACAATGGCCAGATGGCGAACAAATTGACTAAACACCAAAACTTTATGCCCTTCAGAGATGGTGGATTGAAGCATGTAAGTCACGTCCTCTAACTTGCCTGAATCTCCCTCATAGTCATCTCTGACTAATTTTGGATGGTTGGCAATCTGCCGCAATTGAGTTAAGCCACGGAGTAAGGTAAACTGCTGATTGTTCCTTCCGGTGGACTGTATGTCGGATATAATTTTCTCCCGGTAATAATTCTTTACTTCCTCATAAACTTCCTCTTGGGCCGTGGTCATCGCAGAGTACTTGACATTGATAATTTTCTCCGGCAGGTCCGTGGCCACTTGTGATTTTAGCCTTCTCAAAATAAAAGGCTTGATCATCGCATTCAACTTGATTGCCTTTTCTTTGTCGTCTTGCTTTTCGATTGGCAATAGAAATTGCTTCTTGAATGAGCTCTGATTTCCCAGTAATCCTGGATTAATGAAGTTCATTTGTGACCAAAGGTCCATAGTTCCATTTTCCACCGGAGTACCTGTCAAGATCAATTTTTGCTTGCTTTTCAGTTGAATAACTGCAGCAGAGATATTGCTCGAGGGATTCTTGATGGCTTGAGATTCATCGAGGATAATGTAATTGAAGTAAAACTCCTTCAAGACATCGATGTCCAACCGAGCGATACCATAAGAAGTCAAGACTAAGTCATATTCCCCAAATCTCCAGGGATCTTTGATTCGCTGCGTACCCGTGTAGACTAATATCTTCAGTTCAGGGGTGAATTTTTTGGCTTCCAATTCCCAGTTATATATCAATGAAGTCGGCATAACCAACAGCGAAGTGAATGTCGGATTCTTCTCTTTTTCAGAAGCGAGTAAAGCCAAGGTTTGAACAGTTTTCCCCAGACCCATGTCATCCGCTAAGCATCCCCCAAATTTGAACTCATTTAAAAATCGGAGCCAATTGTATCCAGCTTGCTGATAAGGACGAAGCGTTCCTTCGAAGGAAGTCGGCAATTCATATTCTTCAATCGCCTCAAAATCCCTAAGCCGCTCTAGTTTCCTGCTCAAGGTCACCTGAACCAGATTGCCCTCCTCCATCTCTTGAGCCAAAGCCAAATGGTGCTTGCGAAGGACCATTATATCATCGACTCCTCGATCTTCCATGAAATCGAAAAGCTCTGAATAGTTTACAAACCAAGAAGCAGGAATCACTGCGATTTCCCCATTTGGCAATTCAAATTCTGATTTACCTTGAAGGAGTAACTTTCGAAGCTTGGCAAAAGGCACTAAGTAAAGTCCAAATTTGATCAACGCTTTGACATCAAACCAGTCAATATTTTCCTTGACTTCGATAGAAATTTGAGCCCGACCGATGTGGTATACTTTACCTTTTGGATTGGTCTTTTGCTTGATTTTAATCTGTTCGATATCCAAGAAATCCTCTTGGTTTCCAATCCATTCGAATGCTTCAGTTTTGGGAAGGGCTACTTTTCCGATTTTAAAATCCAGTCCCTTATCACGAATTAATTTTATGAAGGATTTTTCTTTTTGGGTACTTCGAATAGTTTTGAAGAAGGTATAAACCTCATCCTTTTCCTCGAGCCGTATGGTATTTCCCAATAGCTCTGCATTGGGAGTTTGCACAGGGAAATCATATTCTCCGTATTTGAATCGAAGTTCGAAAACTATTTTATCTTCTTCAATCCGCTCGCCTTCCACTCCAAATAAATCCTTGCCAGTATTCCCGGGAAGTTCGCTGATGACCAAATAAACTTGAGGAGTGCCTCGCTCGATATTAATATCAAAACCTTTGGCGGTGACATCGAACTGCGCAATCAAATTGGTCATAAATCCACGATAATAACTTGGCTCTATCCGCTTATCGATCACGATGAACTTCTTGCTTAAAAAAGGCTTGAGCTTCTTGCCATCAATACCTTTCTCAAATTGAAAAAGCTGACCATTCACGACGAGCCAAGCGGGTTCGTTACAGATCAAGTAGCCATTTTTATATTGCCAATCGAGTTTTTCTCCTTTAAACTTGATCGAAGGCCAATAATGAGTGTTGTCTTCATTTTTATGAAAATGAAAATGCACAGTCGCTCTTTCCGCGTTTACGATAATTTCATTCCCCACAGGATTGCCATCGCTTCGCATTTCAAAAAGTCGCTTACCAATAAGGAGCGGCATTATCTGAGCAAGTTTCTTTTCTATTATTTTCCCGAGCGCTTCCTGTATCTTTTTATCCTCTGTTTTAGGATCAAAAATCTTGTGTAAATAATCTTTGGGCCTAATGTTTCCGCGTTTGATCATCGGCTTTACCAAGAGCTCCGGATTCATGGATTCAATTAATTTGATCAGATCATAATCTGCTTTATCGAGTCCAGCATCAAATTCTGAAGCGTTTGCGGCGCTGATGTTTTGGTAGGCCAAGGAAAGTCTCCCCTTTTCATCTAATTGAACCACAAAGGATTCGACCAAAAGACCAAGATACTCATGGCTATAGATGGCATATAAAATTTGAAAGGGCTTTTCCGAATCTACGATCATTGGTTTTCTAAGTGTTGGGTCAATAGGGTTTTTTATAAAAACCGGGCAAAAGCTGCCGAAGACCTGCTGTTTTTGTAATAAGCAATTGGAAAATTAAGGAAAATAGTCGCAATAGTCGCTAATTCGGGGATTTTTTATTCGGATTATCTCTTTTTCTACCACTTGAAAAGATAATATGACCAATATTCGTAAAATCGCTCACCACCTTCCCGTGAGCAAGAACCAACGGCTTCACTTTTTAGAACCTCAATAAAAGTCTGAATTTCTTTCAGGAAGGCTGATCAATTTGATCTGTCCACAATTCAAAAAAATGAAAGTCAATTGCAAAAGGGTGGTCGAGATACCTTAGCGACCTAGCGGTAAAGAATATTTCAAAAAAATCCCCCTGAATTAGATATTGCTAAACCAGGAGGATCGATTAAGTTCAAATAATTTTATTGTTGCTCAGTTGAGACTTCCTTGCTTTGATCATTTTCTTCATGTTCTTTTTTCTCAGGGAAAAACCTGTTCTGAAAGACTAGAATAATTGCTACTCCTATAAATATGGAAGCATCCGCCACATTAAATATCGGCCAAAGCGCAGTATAACTTCCACCCCAAAGTGGCAACCACTCCGGGAGGTAGCCTTCCCAAATGTCAAAGTAAAACATGTCCACCACCTGACCATGAAACCATCGTGTAGCGGCATCATAAGGAGCATTATTCAACCATACACCGTAGAAGATGGAGTCGATTAGATTTCCAATCGCACCACCAAGAATCATCGCAATGCAAAATATATACGCGGAGTGCTGCTTCTTCAGGATAATGTGATACAAGTAATAACCAATACCCACCATTGCCACCAAACGAAATGAGGTCAATAGCAATTTCCCATATTCCGATCCCAGCTCCATTCCGAAAGCCATTCCGGGATTGGTGGTGTAGTGCAACTTAAACCAATCCCCGAAAACAGGAATCTGTCCAGGCGTACCAAAATCCATCTCGAAATGAACGAGCATTTTCACAGCTTGATCTAGGAGAATTACAAAAAGGGCAATTCCAAAATATTTGATATAGTTCTTCATTCTTTATCGCTAGACCTTAGGCCTTTTCTACTTTGATGGAAATGTTAAAATCGTCCATATCCAGCAAAGATGCATTTTCCAAATTAGATTCAAAACTCAAACTTACCGCTTGGGTCTCTGCTTCGATGTAAGTTCCGAAACCTGCGACTGCTGCCTTGACCAATTCATTATCATTGGCAAATTGAATTTTGATCTTGTCCTGAACCTCTAAGCCCATGTCTTTTCGAAGATTTTGAATTCGATTGACTAGGTCTCTTGCGACTCCTTCTTGCTTCAATTCTTCGGTCAAAGTCACATCCAAAGCCACGGTCACTCCAGCATCAGAGGCTACAGACCAGCCCGGAATATCTTCCGAAGAAATTAACACCTCCTCTAAGAGAAGCTCAAATCCTTCACCTTCAAGATCCACGTTGATATTTCCGTTTCGCTCGATTTCAGCAATTTGCTCTTGTCCCCAAGTGTTTATTGCAGCTACCACAAATCGCATCTTTGGACCTAGCTTTTTACCCAAAAGGGGAAGGTTTGGTTTTACACTTTTCACCAGAATCCCGGAAGCATCATCGATATATTCGACGGTTTTGATATTCACTTCGGATTTGATCAGCTCTTCTACATGCTGGATTTGCGCTTGAGTTTTAGCACTCAAAACTGGAATCAGGATTCGCTGAAGTGGTTGGCGAACTTTCATTTTCTCCTTCTTACGAAGGGAATGAACAAGCGATGAGATCGTTTGGGCCAAGTCCATGCTTTCTTCCAGTTCTTTGTTGACCAATGCCGAATCCGACTTATTCCAATCAGTCAAGTGAATTGACTCAATCGTCGAATCACCAGTTTCGGTCAAGTTTTGGAACAACCAGTCCGAATAGAATGGCGCGAAAGAAGACATCAACTGCGATAAACTCAACAAACACTCATAAAGTGTCTCGTAAGCGGCTTGCTTATCCGCATTCATGTCTCCTCTCCAGAACCTTTTTCTGGCGAGTCGCACGTACCAGTTGGACAGCTGATCCACGGTAAAGTCCATAATCGCCCGAGTCGCCTTGGTCGCGTCGTAATTATCCATCGCCCCTTCAACATCAGCGATCAAGGTTTGCAGCTTAGAGATGATCCACTGGTCAAGCTCTGTTCGCTCTTTCACTGGCACTGCCTTGGCCGAATCATAGACAAAAGTGTCCAGATTGGCATAAAGCGCAAAGAAATTATAAGTATTCTGTAGGGTTCCAAAGAAGCGTCGCTGCACCTCAGTGACTCCGTCCAGATTGAATTTCAAATTATCCCAAGGATTGGCATTGCTCAGCATATACCAGCGCACGGCATCCGGTCCATATTCCTTAATCGTCTTGAATGGATCCACCGCATTGCCCAATCTTTTGGACATTTTGTTCCCATTTTTATCCAGGACCAAACCATTTGCAATCACGTTTTTGAAAGCCACGCTGTCAAAAAGCATCACGGCAATCGCATGGAGCGTAAAAAACCATCCTCTAGTCTGATCCACGCCTTCAGCAATATAATCTGCCGGATAGTTGGCCTTAAAGATCTCCTCATTTTCAAACGGATAATGCCACTGGGCATAGGGCATCGCCCCCGAGTCAAACCATACGTCGATCAGATCCGGCTCACGGAACATTTTTTCGCCTTTGTTAGAAACCAAGATCACCTCATCCACATAAGGCCGATGAAGATCGAGTTCCTTACCTTCGTAGGGAGACTTTTCCATAAAGCCCTTGGCGATGGACTTCTCGATCTCTGTCTGCAGATCCGCAATTGACCCGATGCATATTTCCTCGCTGCCATCGGCTGTTCTCCAGATCGGAAGTGGTGTTCCCCAGAATCTGGATCTACTCAAATTCCAATCCACCAAGTTCTCCAGCCAGTTGCCAAAACGACCTGTTCCGGTTGATTCCGGCTTCCAGTTGATCGTCTTATTCAGTTCGACCAATCGATCTTTATACGCCGTCGTTTTAATAAACCAGCTATCCATCGGATAGTACAATATTGGCTTATCTGTCCGCCAGCAATGCGGATAGGTGTGTTCGTATTTTTCGACCTTAAAGGCCTTATTTTCATTTTTCAGGATGATCGAGATGATCACATCCGTGTTTTTGTACTCAGGTAAGCTCTCGTCCTCTTCCAGGTAGTTTTTCACATAGAAGTCAGATGCTCCGTAGTGCTTATGGGCAGTAATCGAATGCTCAGCGATTTTAGCAACCAAGTATTCTCCAACTACCGGAAGGAATTTCCCTTGCTTATCTACCACAGGCAAGTCTCCGCCTTTTTCATCTTTCACAAAGACGCCCGGCACATTATTCTGTACTAAAGTCCGAAAGTCATCCGCACCAAAAGCTTTTGCCAAATGCACGATCCCAGTGCCATCTTCAGTGGTCACATAGTCACCGGAAATAATCGTGAAAGCTGGCTTCGGTAACGTCAATTCCTCAATCGGAAAAAGCTGCTCGTATTCCCAGCCCAGCATCTCTCGGCCCTTCATTTCTCCGATCAACTCAAAGGGGATCAGCTTATCTCCCGGATTGTAGTCTTCGAGTTTCAGTTCAGCCGCCTTCGGATTGAAGTATGCATTCAACCGAGACTTTGCCAAAATCACCGTACAGGCATCAAAAGTGTAGGGATTAAAGGTCTTCACTTTTACATAATCGAGATTCTCTCCAATTGCTAAAGCAGAGTTGGAAGGAAGCGTCCACGGCGTAGTCGTCCAAGCTAGGATGTAAGTATTCTCCTCACCTTTCAGTTTAAACTGTGCCGTGATCGAAGTGTCCTTGACATCCTTGTACGTGCCCGGTTGATTGAGCTCGTGCGAAGACAAACCTGTACCCGCAGCAGGCGAATAAGGCTGAATCGTGTAACCTTTGTAGATTAGATTCTTGTCGTAAAGCTGCTTTAGCAAGCTCCAAACTGACTCGATATACTTCGGCTCAAAAGTGATGTAAGGATCGTCCAGATCTACCCAATAACCGATTTTCTCAGTCAAGTCGTCCCATTCGTTTTTGAATCGCATCACCGTTTCCCGGCATTTGCGGTTGTATTCCTCGACAGAGATTTTCTTTCCGATATCCTCTTTGGTAATGCCAAGTTCCTTTTCAACTTGGAGTTCCACAGGCAATCCATGCGTATCCCAGCCGCCTTTTCGCTTCACTTGATAGCCTTGTAGCGTCTTGTATCGGCAGAAAATATCTTTAAGCGTCCGCGCCATCACGTGGTGAATTCCCGGTGTGCCATTTGCCGAAGGCGGTCCTTCAAAAAACGTAAAAGTCTCCGCTCCATCGCGGTTGGCAACCGATTTTTCAAAAATCTGATTTTCTTTCCAATACGCTAAAACTGACTCTCCAATCTGTGGATAATCGACCTGTTTGTACTCTTTGTATGTCTTCACAATGTCCTTTCTTGTAGGCAAGTAGGTGATAAATTAGTCTTTTGGGCGTGCCCCCGCAGAAAAAGCGGGGTCGGGCTATCCGCTCTTATCGGCTTCCCCGATATCTATCGGGGTTCACCGATACCGCTGCTATCCCTCACGCTGTAGAGGAAACATCCCCCTCAAAAGCAGGCACAAAGATAGAAGAAAAACCCTTTTGGGTAGGGTCGAATTCTAAAAAAGGAAGTCTCAAAAGTGAGAAATCAAAACTGAGAAAGCTGATAAGCAATTTCAATCTCCCCTTCAACATTACTTCTTGGGTCTAGACTTTTGATTCTCAAATCTTGCTACTCAAGGCTTTTTACTTCCTACTAATTTCCCATCTCCAACTTATAACTCACATTCCGACCACCCCCCATTGGTTCAAAAACCCCTAATTCTGCCAGTTGCTGGAGGTCTCGAGTTGATGTGGCCTTGGAAGCTTTGGTGATTGCAATGTATTTTTTCGCTGTCATTCCACCTTCAAAACCTCCCGTTCCTTCGACTAGCATTCGATTAATCACCTTAGTTTGTCGCTCGTTCAGAAGAGCTTGATGCTTTGCAAAAAACTTGCTTTTCTGAAGTGTAAATCGAATTAGCTCCGTGGCATAAACCTGTGCCTGAAGCACCGTTTCTGTGAAATATTCTAGCCAACTACTTACCTCATTACTTCTTTGGCCAGATTGTAATGCTCCGTAATAGGCATTTCTCTCCTTTTCTATTGCTGTAGAAAGGCTGATCAAAGTCGTATGTCCCAATCCTTGATGTATCGCTTTTTCGGCCAAGGCACGACCGATTCTTCCATTCCCATCTTCAAAAGGATGTATGGTTTCAAAATACAAATGCGTGATCGCTGAGCGGATAAGTGGGTTTGAGATTTCATTCACAGCACTTGGGGCGGTTTCGTTAAACCAATGGATAAATGCTTCCATTTCTTCTGGCACTCGTGCGCTTGGAGGAGCTTCAAAGTGGACTTTTTCCTTGCCCAAAGCCCCAGAGACAACCTGCATGGGCTCAGAATCAGAGCGCCATTGTCCGGCCTGTATGTAGCGATTCCCTTCCATAAGCATGACATGCCATTCGAAAAGCATCGCTTCACTTAGCGCTTCTGCATAGGAAGAACGGACATGGATCATCAATTTAGCAATCCCTTTTGCACGTTGATCTTTGACGAGCAAAGGTTGATTTTCTTGGATCCCGAGATTTTTCTTGATCGAAGACATTACATCTTGGCGACTGAGAAACTCACCCTCGATTTCAGAAGTTTTTATAGCTTCTACCACCATCATCTCAAGGGTAGTCTCAGTCTGGTCAAAATCTCCCAAACCAGCAACCATACCCGTGATCTGTCCAGATTTCAATAGAAATTCGGCTAGACGTTTATCACTTGCATTAGCTGTATAGCTGAAATTTGGCCAATCTGGATATTCCCAATTATATCTCATGAGCCGAATATACGACTTATTCGGCTCATAATACTCAATTTTATGAGCCGAATAGAACCGATAATCGGCTCAAGGTATAAAAATTTCAAAAAAATGCATTTCTACACCAAAGATATTTACCTATTAAAGTCTGTTCGTAATTTCCGATAACAACAAACTATTTCCATGAAATCAAGCCTAGCTCTGTATATCTTGACAGCGAGTCTGGCTTTTGCTTGCTCCAGTCCAAAAGAAAAAGCTCAAGAAGCTCCCCAATTTTCAGGGAATCCCATTTTTGAATCAAAAAATTAAGGTTGGTGAGTTAATTCAAGCTATTAATTAAGCACTTAAACAAAACTACCAATCCGCACTTCCCTTTGGCTCATAAGCAGCCATCCGGTCTAGCAAATCCGAAGGGTCGCCAGACACGATTAATAACCCCTCTTGCTCAGGGTAGAGAAATCCCTGTTCCATCCCATGCTTTAAAAAATCAATCAGCTTATCGTAATAGCCATTGACATTATACAGGCCGAGAGGTTTTTGGATGTAGTGAAGTTGATTCAAAGTCATGATCTCAAAAAGTTCTTCCAGGGTACCAATGCCACCGGGCATTGCAATAAATCCATCTCCCTGCTCAGCCATAAGCCACTTTCGGTCACGCATTGTCTCCACAATGATTAACTCTGTGCAACCGCGGTGTGCCACTTCCCGGTCAACCAGTTTTTGAGGAATTATTCCAATTACTTCCATTTTACCTTGGAGCATCTCATCGGCAATCACTCCCATCAGACCTACTCTTCCCGCTCCATAGATCAATGTTTGGTCACGTTTGATCATCTCCTGCGCTAATGCTCTAGCGGCAGTTTCAAAAATGGTTGAGTTTCCTTTGCGGGAACCGCAGTAGACTGTGATTTTTTTCATTGTTTTTGGAATTTGATTTCCGAAAGTAGTAGATGGATTCGTTTCTTCAAAGGATTTAACAAAGCGATAATTCGTCCTTCGGTCTGCCTTGAAAGCCTTTATTTCTTAAGATTAAAAAAAGAAAAGACTATTTTTCGGCTATGAAAATCTGTTTTGCTACCAATAATCAAAAGAAAATCGAGGAGGTCAAAGCGGCCTTGGGAGAAAGAATTGAAATCGTTTCACTAGCGGATATCGGATGCACGGTCGAATTGCCCGAAACCGGCGATACACTCGAGTACAATGCTTTTCAGAAAGCACGATATGTTCGAGATAATTTTGGCGTGGATTGTTTCTCGGACGATACCGGCTTGGAAGTGGCCGCTTTGAATGGCGAACCGGGAGTCTACTCGGGAAGATATGCAGGGGAACCTCGGTCGGACCAGCGAAATATCGATAAGCTGTTAAAAGCGCTCGATGGAATTCCTAATTCAGGCCGAAAGGCAAGGTTTAGAACGGTGATAGCTTTGCTGCTAGAGGGTAAGGAGTACCAATTTGAGGGAATTGCCGAAGGAGAAATCTTGGAGCAAGAAACAGGAGACAGAGGTTTTGGCTACGATCCGATCTTTATGCCCGAGGGGTTTTCAAAGTCCTTCGCTGAATTGTCATTGTCGGAAAAAAATGAAATCAGCCATCGTGGAATTGCCATCAGTGCATTGATAGACTTCCTGTCCAATAGATAATTCTGAAAAAGGGAATTGAATTCAATAACTTTGCCCCATGCAAAAACCATTCATCGTCGGGATCACAGGAGGTTCAGCTTCAGGGAAAACATTATTTTTGGAGCGATTGCTAAGCACTTTTGAACCTGGCGAGGTTTGTCTTATTTCTCAGGACAACTATTACAAGCCCCGGCATCTTCAGCCGATTGATGGGCAGGGAGTGCATAATTTTGATACTCCTTATAGCATAGACTTCGAACAATATGCTGCCGATATTCGCACGCTGCAGGCAGGCGAAACTGTTTATAGGGAAGAATATACGTTTAACAATGCAGCCAAAACGCCTAAAATGCTCACTTTCGCTTCCTCTCCTGTAGTGGTCGTAGAGGGGATTTTTGTATTGTATTATCCGGAACTCGCAGAGTTGCTGGATTTGAAGATTTTCATCGATGCCAAAGATCACATCAAACTTAAGCGGAGAATCATCCGGGATAAAGTGGAGCGAGGGTATGACTTGGATGACGTGCTTTACCGCTATGAGATGCACGTGATGCCTACCTATGAAAAGTATATCAAACCTTTCAAAAATGAAGCGGACTTGATTGTGACTAACAATCATAATTTCGATAAAGCATTGGAAGTCATCCGAACCTATCTTCGATATAAATCAGGGATGTGAGTTCAAAAAAAAGACCCATCCCTTTTCAAATTTTAATATTTGGCTATATTTGCGTCGCATGAAGAAGACTAGACCTCAAAGCAACCTAATCCAACAGCGCATCACTGCATTGCTGGCTCTGCTGTTTTGTTTGTTTATCTCCAGTGTGGAGTATGTGCCTTCTGCAGATCCGATTTCCAAAATCGAAAACCAGCAGCAAAACGCAGATAGTAACCAGAATCAGACTTTTTTAGATGTCGCCGTTGATGCAGTAGTGCCTTTTGCAGTACATGTTTCGCAGAGTGTTCTTTACTTTATTTATGAAATCGTTCGGTTCAAAGGAAATACTTTCCTAACCGAATCCACCAGTATTTTTCAGCCTAACCAATTGGTAGAGATCCTATTCGAACGGATAATTTCTACCAAAGGCCCCTGATTTCCCTTCTCTAATTTCGTTTTAATTACCCCTTCGATCCCTCGAGAGATCGAAACATTCCATGTATATCTATTCAATTAATTTCTATTATCCATGCAAAATAAAGGTCTCATTGTGTTTTTGACAGTGATCGTTACAGTGCTTTGCCTGTACTATCTGTCATTCACATTTGTATCAAACGGCGTTCAGGAAAAAGCTACAAACTATGCGACTGACGCTACCGGCAATATTGACTTTGCCAAAAGACAAGGCTATTTGGACTCCGTTTGGAGACAGCCGGTTTACAATTTCTTAGGAGCTGATTTCACCTATCAGGAAGTAAAGGAGACCGAACTTGGTCTAGGTCTTGATCTTCAAGGTGGAATGCACGTGACGTTGGCGGTATCTCCTGTAGAGATCGTAAAAGGAATCGCCGGCAATCCAAAAGACGAGTTATTCAACAAATCTGTGGAAGAAGCTAAGGAAGAGGCAAAAACGTCAACTTCAAAGTATGTTGATCTTTTCTATGCCGCTTGGCAACGCAATAATCCCGGAAAAAAACTGAGTGCGATTTTCGCTACTGCAGCAAACAGAGGTAAAATTTCCTTGGAAACTTCTGATTCGGAAGTGCTTGAGATTATCGATGCTGAGGTAGAAAATGCTATTGAGCGTTCTTTCAATATTTTAAGAACTCGTATTGACCGATTCGGAACTTCTCAGCCAAACATCCAGCGGATCCAAGGCTCAGGTCGAATTCAGATCGAGCTTCCAGGAGTTGACAACCAAGAGCGAGTGCGAAATCTACTTCAGGGCGTAGCAAAGCTTCAATTCTGGGAGGTGGCAGAAGCCAACGAAATCAGTTCAGGACTGGAAAGTATCAATTCAGCTTGGTTGGTAGATAATGGTGACAATCTCTCTGCAGCAAGTGATTCGGTATCCACTGAGGGTTTATCTGAAGAGGATTCTTTGAGAAATGCCCTTGAAAAGCAATTGGCGCAGATTGATCCTATGAATCAAGCCAATACTACGTCACCGATCTTTTCATTGCTAAAGCCAAACTTCGGTTTAGCTTATGATATCCGTGACACCATGACGATCAACAGAATCTTGAAGAAGTCAGAATATAAGTCGCTTCTTCCTCGTGACATCAAATTGCTATGGGGTGTAAAACCAGTAAAGGCGGATGATGGATCAGAGGTTTTGGAGCTTTTCGC
>JBBQDY010000050.1:0-13760 GCA_038320155.1 Cytophagales bacterium | reverse complement strand
GCATTCCTATTCAAATTAAATCCGTATTGCTCATGCTTTAGCTGAAAACAATTGGGCTAAAGCCCGCCTAACTATGGTATTAAACTAGATGGAATGGGCTAAAGCCACATTCCTATTCATCGGATATAGGCTATTTTGAATTGCCTCCAGCTTTAGCTGGAGGCAATGGTATTTAATCAAACTAACTCTCTCAAATCCACCGGCACTACTCGGCTGATTCCGGCTTCGATCATGGTAATGCCATAGATAATATCCGTGCTGGCCATGGTGCGTTTGTTGTGCGTCACAATGATAAATTGGCTCTCGCCGCTAAATTGCTGGATAATCTGGTTGAACTTGTCGATGTTGGCATCGTCCAGCGGGGCATCCACCTCATCGAAGATGCAGAAAGGCGCAGGCTTCAGTAGGTAGATGGAGAAGAGTAGGGAAGTGGCGGTCAGGGTCTTTTCCCCACCGGAAAGTTGGTTGATGGATAGGGGGCGCTTGCCTTTGGGCTTGGCGATAATCTCGATGGCAGATTCCAGAGGATTATTCGGATCGACGAGGGTCAAGTCACAGTCATCCTGATCGGTAAAGAGTGAGCGAAAGACCTTGATAAAGTTCTCCTTAATCTTGGCAAAGGCATCCAGGAAAGTCTCTTTAGCCACTTGATCGATCTCGGAGATGGTGGAGAGCAAGGCATCCTTGGCCTTAATCAGGTCTTCTTTTTGACCATTGATAAAGTCGTAGCGCGCCTTGATCTCATCGTAGGCTTCCATCGCCATGGGGTTGATGGGGCCGATCTTTTCGAGTTTTTCCTTTTGCTTCCGTACGAGTTCCCGAAGTTCATCCTCCCTAAAATCTATGAATTCCGGCGCCAGCTCAGGATTTTCCGCCATCAACTCATCCAGATCCAACTCAAACTCTACACTCAAGCGCTCTTTCATTCCGGTCATCTTCAGCTTGACTTCATTGCTTTGGTTTTCCAATTCATGAAGCTGCTGGTCGTGGGCTTCTTTGGCTTTCTGGTAGCTGCGGATCTGCTGATCAGTCTCATCGATCAGTGCCCGGCAAGCATAATAATCTTTTTCCGCTTCAGTGACTCCTCCTTCTATGCCTTCCTTTTCTGAATACAGTTCAATAAGCTCATCGTCTTTGACCTCATTATTATCCAGTAACCCTCGAATCTCGGAGTCCAATTGTGCCAGTTCGGCTTGGGACTTTTCGATGCGTTCTTTGGAACTTTCATAAGCCGATTGCTTGAATTCAATCTCCTGATCCAGACTTCCCACCCGATTGAGGTGCTGGTGGTAGGTGATATTTTCGGCGTTGAAGGCCTGAGACTTTTCCGCCAAGAGTGTAGATTCCTTTTCCAGGCTGAGATTAAGCTCCTCAAGTGCTAGCTGCAGCTGTTCAAAACTGTTGCGTTGCTCATCCAATTCCGGCTGAATGCTTTCCAAACTGTCTTCCAGACTGGCAATCCGATCGAGAATATCCTCACGCTTATTTGCATTGCTGGACAGCAGCTCGGCAAGTTGTTCCTTCTTGGTGCGGATGGAGACGTAGTTTTGATTGGTCTCGTTGATGCGGTTTTGCCAGTCTTCGAGCTCCTTGCGATAGTTTTTTTCCTTGAGCTTCATCAGGTCCGAAAGCTTCTGATCGAGATTATTTCGGGTGCTGCTGACTTTCTTGCTCAGTTCTTTGATTTCCTTGTCCAGCTTCTCGAGGTTTTTGGCCCGGCCGATTCGCTTTCCTTCGAAGAGACCCACTGAACCCCCAGAGATAGAAAATTTGCGCTTGGTATATTTTCCGTTTTCTGAAATAAAAATCGCATCGGTCCCCTGTGGAAAATCCCGGTATTCGCCGGAGACGATGTAGACATTGTCGAGGATAAAGTTGATCAATCGGGAATACTTCACATCGTATTCGATGATCTCCGTGGCGGCAATGGCATTGGGAAAAAGCTGGCTTTGGCTGGGCTTGAATTTTTCAAAATGTGCGAGCACAAAGAAATTGGCCTTGCCACGGGCGGAATCAGAAAGCAGCTGGATCGCTGCAATTGCCTGCTCCTCCGTCTCGACCACATAGTGATTCATGTAGCCATCAAGGTAGTTTTCTATGGTGACCCGGAATTTTTCATCCGTAGCCAAGAGATCGGAGAGTAGGGGAATGTCCTTACCCCAACTTGGGTTTTTCTTCAAGAATTTGATGGCCTCCGGAAATCCTTCCAGATTTTCAACCAGTGACTTGGTCAGGTTGAATTCGTTAGTTTTGGAGTCGAGCTTTCGGGAGGATGATGTGAGTTCTTCTCGGATCATTTCGATGACCCGATTCGTCTCTTCGATCTTTTGATCAAGGTCTTCCTGCTTGGATTTCATTTTCTGGAAGCCATCCATAGATTCATCCAGTTCAGCTTTCAGTTCGATGATTTTGCTTTCGAAGTCCACCAAACTGGCTTCCTGAGAGGAATCATCGGAGGAAGTCCGCTCCAATTCCTGCTTGAGCGTGGAGAGCTGAATTTGTTTGATCTCCAATTCCTTGCTTAGCTGGTAGACCTTTTCTTTCGACTTTTCAAAGCCTTGGCTCATATCCTTCTGTGCCTGTTGCTGCTCGGATTGAATCAGCTTCTGGGCATCGAAAGCTACCCGATGTTCGGAAACGATGACCTCTTTCTCGGCAAGCATCTTTTCGGCAGATTCTTTCTCTTGCGCTAGCGAGCGGATACTAAATCCCGCCCGGTCATTGGACTTGCGATCGGTATCGATTTGCTCCCGCAATTTCTGGGAGCGGTCTTCGAGAAATCGGAGGCGTTCGTTTTTGATTTTCTTCTCTGACTCGAAGGTTCGGATTTTATTTACATGCTCATTGAGTGCCTTTTGGCGGCTGGCGAGTAGTTTTTCTTTGCTGATGAGGTCAGTTTTAAGTTGGCTGAGGACCGCTTCCTGATCGATTATCCGAGTTTGGAACTGGAGCTTTTGATCAGTTTGCTCCTGTATTTTTCTCGCGGCATCGATTAGCGACTTGCTGTATTTTTCGATGCTTTTCTTGGCTAGGTTGATGCTGGCATCGCGGTACTCTGTTTTGATTTCAAAGTACCTCGCAGCCTGCTTGGCTTGTTTCTCCAAGCTTCTAAGATTCTTGTCAATTTCAAACAGCAAATCTTCCACCCGAGCCAAATCCCCGTCGGTATCTTCGAGCTTGCGGAGTGTTTCCCGCTTTCGGTTTTTGAATTTAGAGATTCCTGCGGCCTCTTCGAAAAGCTCCCGACGAGAGTTATTTTTATCGTTGAGCAGTTCATCGATCATTTTCAGTTCGATGATCGCATAGCTGTTTGAGTTGATTCCCGTATCCATAAAGAGATTCGTGATGTCCTTCAATCGACAGGTGACGTCGTTGATTTGGTATTCACTGTCACCGGATCGGTAGTAGCGCCGGGTGATGGTAACGTAGGTGTATTCAGTTGGGAGGAGGTTTTTGGTGTTTTCAAAAGTCAGGGAGACTTCAGCCAGATTGGAGGGCTTGCGGGTTTTTGTCCCGTTGAAAATCACATTCTCCATCTTATCCGAGCGGAGCATTCGGGTCTTTTGCTCTCCTAGCACCCAGCGAATGGCATCGACTACATTGGATTTGCCACAGCCATTGGGGCCGACGACTCCGGTGATTCCTTTGTCGAAGTTGATGACCATTTTATCTCCAAAACTCTTAAAGCCTTTGATTTCCAGTTTACTGAGCAGCATGCGTATTTTCCCTTGCGAATAGAAAAACAAAATAAGCCCAATTGAGAGATTGTCAAAGGATTTTGGGAATATCGTTAAAATCAGTGAGCAGGAGTCAACGGGTAGTTGGCAGGGGGCAATAGCCAGTTCTCAGTGGGCAGTAGGAAGGGGGCAGTTCTCAGTGGGCAGTAGGCAGGGAGCAGTAGCCAGTTTTCAGTGGGCAGGGGACAAGTTGGCAGTTTGCAGAAATCAGTTTGCAGTTTGCAGTAGCCAGTAGGCAGTTTGATTCATTTGCAAGTCGCTGACTTTTTACGCATGAGCCAGGAATCAAGAACCAAGAGCCATTTTCAAAGTATCAATACATAAGGATCAAATTTCAGATTCAAGAGATAAGGAGTTAGATTTAAGATAATTACATAAATAACCAAGGGTTTAGTAATATTAAAAACTAAAAAGTTTAATGAATTTCAAAAGTTTGGTTTCATCACAGAGCTTGATATAAAATCGTGAAAAAAGTCCGGAGGAGTACCTTCGGACTTTTTTGTTCTTGTCATCTTTCAGCTAAATAAATAATCAAATTTATCCCAAGCCAATTGGCAGAGAGCTCTTGATTCTCATCTCTTAGATCTAATATCTATTTCATGACTCTTGATATTAATATCTGAATACTCGATACCAGGTATTTAATCTACTGTTGTTGATTCAGTCTCTTGATACTAGCGACTTGATACTCATTTCTTGATTCTAATATCTTGATTCTAAAATCTTGATACTAAAATCTTGATACTCATTTCTTGGTTCTAAAATCTTGATTCTAATATTTTAATTCTAATATCTTGATTCTAATATCTTGATACTAGCGACTTGATACTCTTGATTCTCATTTCTTGATTTTAATATCTTGATTCTAATCTTGATTCTATTGTCTTGATACTAGCGACTTACTGATTAAACCCTCTCAATTTTACCTGAGTAAGCTTTCGCTTGGTGTCTAGTGGAAAATCACCACGCATCATCCAGTCGTAATAGCCGGGCTCTTCTTTTAGAACTTGAGGAATGGTTTTTCCTTTTTGCTTTCCGAAATTGAAAACCTCTTCGCCTTTGTCATTGAAGACAAATCTTCCCGCCAAATCGACCATTTTTTCATTAAGCAGGTCGTGGAGTTTTTTCATGTCATTTTCAAATACTCCCAACTTATTTCCCTGCAGATCTTCCATTTCCTCACCAAGGTATCGCTCTATCTGGGCTTTGAACACATCCATCGTTGCCATGGTATCCGCCTCAGCGCTGTGTGCATTTTTGAGGTCTTTCCCACAGTAGAACTTGTATGCTGCCGTCAAATTCCGCTTTTCCATCATGTGAAAGATCTTCTGGGAGTCAAGTAGATTTCGCTTATCGAGATCAAATTCGATTCCTGATCTTAGGAATTCCTCTACCAAAAGCGGGATATCATATTTTAAGACATTGAATCCTGAAAGATCCGACTGGCCGATAAAGTTGAAAATCTCTCTTGACAAGTCCTTGAAAGTAGGTTTTTCCTTAATGTCCTTGTCATAAATCCCATGAATCAAGGAAGCTTCCAACGGGATAGGAATCGTAGGATTTACTTGTCTTGTGTATATATCCTGTCCACCGTCTGGGTGGAGCTTCACGATCGAAATCTCTACAATTCGATCAGTGGAAATATTTGTTCCGGTAGCCTCTAGGTCAAAAAATGCAATGGAGTTCTTTAGATGTAATTTCATAATTAGTTGAATTTTGCTTTAATGCCCTCGAGGTCCATGTTGTCATAGTTGCCCGAACTCATCAAAAGCAGGTTGGAATTGGAATAGTCCAGTGATAAAAGATAATCTTTTAATGCTGCGCTATCGGTAAATAATTTTAAATCGGGACGCTTGAATCCTTCTCTTAGAGTTGCCTCGTCCATTAACTCAAGTTTCTTTAATGCTACTGCCTGTGGATTCAGATAGACAATGGCCAGATCTGCACCGTCCATTGTATTTGCATAATTAGGTAAGAACGCCTTGTTGAGTGAGGAATAGGTATGTAATTCCTGTACTGCAACCAGTTGTCTTTCCGGGAATTGTGTTTTTACTGCGTTGACGGTAGCTTGAAGTTTGGATGGTGCATGCGCAAAGTCACGGTAAATCGTGCTCGAGCCTGTATCAAGAATCACTTCTTGACGTTTTGCAGCTCCTTTGAATGACTGAATACTCTCATAAAAAGCCTCAGAAGTAACGCCTAGTAATTTACAGATATTCATAGCCCCTTGCAGATTCTGTAAGTTGTGTTTACCAAAAATATGGATAGGAATTAATCCTGATTCGGTTTTAAGGAAGGTTCTTCCTGATTCGATCAGGGAAGGATGTGCTTGGTAAGGAGTTTTCTCCGCTTTGGTCTGGACACTTTCAGCAGCGGTTTTAACCAGTGGATCGGCTTCGCAATAGATTAATTCGCCATTATCCGGGGTCATCTCCATAAACTGGCTAAACAAGGACTTGTAGCCCGCAAAATCAGGGAAAACATTGTAATGATCCCAAGCGATCCCACTGACCAGCGCAATATCATGCTTATAGTGGAAAAACTTCGAAGTTCGATCCAGCGGGGAAGTCAAGTATTCATCCCCTTCGATAATAATGATCGGAGCATCTGATAACCTCACCATCAAATCAAAACCCTCAATCTGTGCCCCAACCAGGTAATCAAAATCGACTTTTTGATCTTTCAGCACATGTAGAATAATGGAGGTAATGGAAGTCTTCCCATGAGAACCGCCGATAACCACTCTTTTTTTATCCTGACTTTGATTGAAGATAAATTCAGGAAATGAGTAAACTGGAATTCCCAATTCTTGAGCCTTTTGAAGCTCAGGATTCTCCAATCGTGCATGCATGCCAAGAATGATTCCATCCAAATTTGTGGTGATTTTCTCAGGAAACCAGCCATACGCCTCAGGCAAAATTCCTGCTTTCTCAAGTCGAGTTCGCGAAGGCTCATAGATCTCATCGTCAGATCCTGTGACCTGATAGCCTTTTTGAACTAAGGCCAAGGCCAAATTATGCATGACTGCTCCGCCAATGGCGATAAAGTGGTAGTTACTCATGTGGTTTAGGTCGTATTTCTGCTCAAACTTAAAAATAATACCCCGGAGACGAGCTTTATGAGGAGAATATTAGCAGTTTTTTTACGCTCCTACAATTTGCTAATTTCGGGCATTCTTTCAATTAGATGCTTCCATATAAATTTGCGTACCTCAGTCTTTCCTTGTTATTCATGGCCGCATGGCTCGTTATTTTTTTCAAAAGTCCTTGGAAAAGCGGGATGATCAAGGTTGGAGCTGTAGGCGGATTGATGGGAATCATCGCCGAAGTATGGTATTTTCGAGATTATTGGAAGCCACCGACTATTTTTGGTGAGGGAGTGGTGGGCTTCGAAGATTATATTATCGGCTTTGCATTGTTTGGCGTAGGAGGCTATATCCATTCTTCATTCACAAAAAAGCAGATAAATTACAGCAAGCAAACCCCAGCCAAAAATGAGGATTTCTTCTTTCTCTTTTTAATCGGGTGCGGGAGTTTGACTCTGTTTAGCATTGTTTTAGGCATTCATTCTGGCTATGTCACCTTCCTGACTTTCTTTCTTTTATCTGTTTACATTTGGATCCAAAGGCCAGATTTGATCAGGTTGTCAATCATTTCTGCCTTTGCTACCCTAGGGATTTCGTTCTTGATTTATTACCTCAATTTCAACTTCCTTTTTCCTGATTTCTGGGATAAATACGGAATGCTTGATCAACCATTAATAGAGCTTAAAGTGCTTAATATCCCAATTTCTGAAATGCTCTGGCATTTTACTTGGGCGATGCTCTGTAGTATGTTTCGCAGTTACCGTAATGGTGTTTATTATAAGTAGTTCCATATCAAAGGCTTGATATTTGCTTATTAGTGCTGTTGATAACTTCGGCAAAAGTTGTTCAAAACTCTTGAATCAAAGGGAATACATTTGTTATATGACCGAGAATAATACCAACCCAAGAATCACCCGAAAACCTAATTTGTCTACACCTTCATCGCAGCTGGGAAAAGTCCCCCCACAAGCTATAGACCTTGAAGAGGCGGTTTTGGGTGCGTTAATGTTGGAAAAAGATGCGTTGACCAATGTGATTGATATTCTCAAAGTCGAGAGTTTTTACAAGGATGCACACCAAGTTATTTTTCAGGCAATTCTAGATTTATTCACCGATAGCCAGCCTATCGATTTGTTAACGGTTACTGCTCAGCTTCGAAAAAATGGAGCCTTGGAGATTGCAGGTGGAGCGTTTTATATCACCGAACTTACTTCCAAAGTTGCCTCAGCGGCCAATATCGAATACCATGCAAGAATCATAACCGAACAAGCCATCAAGCGCGAAATGATTCGGATTTCCTCGGATATTCAGCGGGATGCTTACGAGGAAACTACCGATGTTTTTGAGCTTTTGGATAAAATGGAGCAGAGTCTTTTTCAAATTTCGGAAAAGAATATCCGTAAAAATTACGCTGACATGAAGTCCATCATGCGGGAAGCTATCATCGAATTGGAAGCAAGAAAGCTTCAAAAAGATGGTTTGACGGGAGTTCCTTCAGGTTTTACGGCGCTGGATCGGGTTACTTCCGGCTGGCAAAAATCCGATTTGGTCATTATTGCAGCACGTCCAGCAATGGGTAAAACGGCATTTGTACTTTCTGTACTCCGAAATGCAGCAGTAGATCATAATAAGCCAGTTGCGATTTTTTCATTGGAAATGTCCTCAATTCAATTGGTCAATCGATTAATTAGTGCCGAGGCAGAATTAGATTCTGATAAAATCAAAAAGGGTCAATTGGCTGAGCATGAATGGGCACAGTTGGTTCACAAAACAGCCAAATTGTCAAAAGCACCACTTTTTGTGGACGATACACCGGCACTTTCTATTTTGGAATTGAGGGCAAAATGTCGAAAACTCAAAGCCCAGCATGATATCCAATTAATTGTAATTGACTACTTGCAGTTGATGTCCGGAGATTCCAAAAATGGCGGAAACGGAGGAAATCGTGAGCAGGAAATTGCTAGTATTTCTCGAGCCCTGAAGAAAATCGCAAAGGAATTGGAAGTGCCGGTTATTGCACTTTCACAGTTGTCCCGAGCAGTAGAAACTCGAGGTGGAGATAAGCGTCCTCAACTCTCGGATTTGAGAGAATCAGGATCCATTGAGCAAGATGCAGATATGGTTATGTTCCTCTACCGACCAGAATATTATGGAATCACAGAGGATGAGAATTCGCAGTCTACCCAAGGAGTAGGTGAGATAATCATCGCGAAGCACAGAAATGGCTCACTGGAGAATGTAAAACTTAGATTCATTGGTAAATACACCAAGTTCACAGACCTTGATAATTTTGGGGGAATGGGAAATCAGCAAATGGGTAATGAAGTTTACCGACCATCTTTCTCCAATCAATCCAGCGGCGTGTCGGAATTCGATAGTGGAAATACCATCAAAATTCAAAGCAGAGCCAATCAAGATGATTCAGACGATCTGCTAGACCGTAATGACCGTCCTCCAGTATTTTAATCTACCATGAAAGGAATAACCTTAGCTCAAAGCGAATCTTCAAAAATAGCCTTCACTGACGTTCCCAGCCGGATTTTAAAACCCGGAGAAGTTCGTGTACTTATCAAAGCTGCAGCACTGAATCATCGAGATGAGTGGAGTAGAAAAGGGTTGTACCCAAATCTTACCGATGGGACAGTCTTGGGTTCTGATGGTGCCGGAATTATCACAGAGATTGGCGAAGGGGTTGATGCAAGTTATTTGAGTAAAGAGGTGATTATTAATCCAGCTTTGAACTGGGGTCAAAATCAAAAAGTGCAAAGTTCTTCCTTTGAGATTTTAGGAATGCCTCGCAACGGTACTTTTGCAGAATCTGTGATTGTTCCTTCGGATCGTATTCATCAGAAACCCGCTCATTTATCTTGGGAGGAAGCGGCAGCCTTGCCACTGGCTGGTGTGACTGCTTATCGGGCGCTAACTTATCAAGGAAATTTGGAGAAAGGGCAAAATCTTCTCGTCACGGGTTTTGGAGGTGGAGTGGCACAGTTTGCTGCGCAATTTGGAATTGCGCTAAAAGCCGATGTGTACATCAGCAGTAGTAGTCCTTATAAAATTAATAAAGGATTAGAAATAGGTGCGAAAGCCGGATTCAATTACACGGATCACAATTGGACCAAACAAGCCCTTGAAGAGACAGAAGGTTTTGATTTAATCATTGATAGCGCAGCTGGTGATGCATTAAATCACTTACTTCAAGTCGTCAAACCTGGAGGGAAAGTGGTTTTTTACGGAGCAACTCGCGGGAATCCCAGTAAGCTGGAGGCTCGAAAAATCTTTTGGAATCAGATCAAATTGATCGGCACTACAATGGGATCAGATCAGGACTTTTTGGATATGCTTGAATTAGTCGAAACGCATCAAATCAAACCAATTATCGATTCTGTTTATTCATTTGATTCAGCCTTGGAGGCATTTGACCGAATGCGAGACGGCGAGCAGCTAGGTAAAATTGTATTGAAGCCTTAAGCTAACTGGTAAGATTCCAAGAACTCCTTGCGAGCTACTCGGTAGATTTCGTTCTGATCGGCAGGAGTTACCAAAAAATCACCCTTTCTGACAAACATGGTGTCTTTCCAAGGGGTTTGAAATTCAATCCGTTCAGATACTCCAAATGTTTTTAAATCCTCCTCAGTGAGCTCATAGCCTATCATGATTCCTTTAGGTTTGTAGCATGCCCAACCGTTTCCAAGTGAATCAATCATCTCATACTTAGATTCAAAAGTTTCTGCTTTTACCAAATATTGTTCTTCGGAGCTTGTTTGATTTTGGACCAGCATATCACCCGCAAGTGCAACGTTTTTGGTTTCCACTCCATCCGAAGTTTTAGTGAACACCACGGTGCCGAGAACTGCTTTTTTAGCTTTGATCAAGCTCTTCTTACGGTACCTCTTCCCACTTTTCTCAAAAATGGGTATAAAGTGGGCTAACATTTCTTGCTGCGTAGTCATGGATTTGAATTTGAGGAGCTGATAGGTTTGAAGGTAGCAAAGATTGGCTAAAACAGATATTGATTTTAGGGGAAATCCGTCTCACTCGTCCAAATCATTTTCAAAGCAAAAATTTAAATAGGCATTCTTTAATTCTTTGAGCGTTTTTTGATTGTCATCCGTCTTCGCTACTTCAATTCCAGCTAAAAAGATTTCTTGTGCTTTCATGATTTGCCCATTTTCTGCGAAAAAATGAGCTGCGGGAAAGTAAGTTGGCAGATAACTTTTGTGGGATTGAAGGAGTTTAGAAAACAGCTGTTCAGTTTGATTTGGATCAATTTCTATATACTCTAGCGCTAATGCATACCAATTAAAAGGATTTTCAGGTTCTTCTTCCGTAAATTGTTTGATCAGTTTGATTCGATCCAAATTGCCCATGAATAGTTTTTTTCTTTAAGTCCTTACTGTTATTTTCACACGAAATAAATCTAAAATAATCTAACTCTAAACCAATGAAGATTCTTGTTTGTATCACTCACGTACCAGATACGACCTCCAAGATTCAGTTTACCGCCGATAATACCAAATTTGATTCCACTGGAGTTCAATTTATCATCGGACCTTATGACGACTATGCCCTAGCAAGAGCTGTTGAATTGAGAGATCAAACTGGAGGAAAACTCACTGTCCTTAACGTCGGAGAAGCCGAAACAGAGCCAACTCTTAGAAAAGCACTTGCTATTGGTGCAGATGAAGCTATCCGAGTCAATGCGAGCCCGAAGGATTCGTTTTTTGTAGCCAGCCAGATTGCCCATTATGCCAAAGAAGGTGGATATGAGTTGATTTTAATGGGTCGGGAATCTATCGATTTTAATGGTGGAATGGTTCATGGAATGGTAGGTGAACTATTGGATATGCCATCTTTCTCTCCAGTGATGAAACTTGAAGTGGAAGGAACGAATGTCAAAATGGCCCGTGAAATCGAAGGCGGAAAGGAAATGTTGGAAGCTTCCTTGCCATTGATTGCCGGATGTCAAGAACCGATCGCAGAATGGAAAATTCCAAATATGAGAGGGATCATGTCAGCACGAACAAAACCTTTGAATGTGGTGGAGCCAGTTTCTAATGATACCCAAGCAGAAGTGAGTCGTTATGAAATGCCTCCTGCCAAAGGATCAGTAAAACTTGTTGACAAAGATAATGTGGCCGAGCTGGTCAGATTATTGAAAAACGAAGCAAAAGTACTCTAACCAATACTTATTAACCCATTATAAATAAAGAGATTATGTCAGTATTAGTATATATAGAACATTCTGAAGGAAAAGTAAAAAAGACAAGTTTGGAGGCGGTGGCTTTTGCAAAAGCTTTGGCAAGCCAGACCGGCGAAGGAGAAGTAATTGCCCTAGCGCTAGGAACTATTTCATCTGATGAATTAGCCTCAGTAGGAGGAGCTGGAGCATCCAAGGTACTTCATGCATCCGATTCCAAATTGAATGACGGGGTAATTCAAGCGCATGCGACAGCCGTTGATCAGGCCTTTAAATCTGTGGAAGCCAAAACATTGGTGCTAGCAAAATCTTCCTTAGGCGATGCAGTAGCTGCAAGACTTGCGATCAAACTTCAAGCAGGTTTGGTCTCCAATGTGGTTGAATTGCCAAAGACAGATTCAGGATATAGTGTAAAGCGAAGTATTTATACTGGAAAAGCATTTGCGGAGACCCAAGTGACTACTGAGAATAAGATTTTGGCGATCAAGAAAAATGCAATTGATTTGAAACTCGATGAGGCGAAAGCAGTCGTAGAGGAATTTGCGGTGACTCTTTCTGAAGGAGATTTTGCCTCGAAAATATTATCCACCGAACGAGCTACAGGCGAAGTATTGCTTCCTGAAGCAGATATTGTAGTCTCTGGCGGAAGAGGAATGAAAGGACCGGAAAACTGGGGAATGCTGGAAGAAACAGCAAAAATACTTGGTGCTGCGACTGGTTGCTCAAAGCCAGTATCTGACATCGGATGGCGACCTCACCACGAACACGTGGGACAAACTGGCGTGAAAGTAGCTCCAACTTTATATATTGCGGTAGGAATTTCAGGCGCTATTCAACATCTTGCGGGCGTGAATTCTTCGAAATGCATCGTGGTAATCAATAAAGACCCTGAGGCACCGTTTTTTAAAGCTGCTGATTATGGTATTGTTGGCGATGCGTTTGAGGTAATACCTAAACTAAATGAGGCACTCAAAGCTGAATTATAAATTTTTGTGGAAAAAAATATAGAACTGGAGATTTTAGGACTTTCATCCAACCATTCCCAATCGGGATCATTTACTCTTGTATTAGGAGAGGTAAATGGTACGAGGAGATTGCCAATCGTGATCGGAATGTTTGAAGCCCAAGCCATCGCTCTGGAGATCGAAAAGATCATCCCCAATCGTCCGATGACGCATGATCTCTTTAAGTCTTTTGCGAGTGGATTTAATTATGAAATCGAACGAATCGTAATTACTGATATGAAAGAAGGCGTGTATTACGCCAAAATCCAGTCTAAAAGTGATTTGGTATCTACCGAGATTGATGCCCGTCCTTCTGACGCAATTGCGATAGCCATCAGATTTGGCTGTCCGGTTTATTGTAGCGAAAAGGCAATGTCTGAGGGGGCAGTTGAGCATTATGAAGTAGAGGGATCAGAAGAAAAAAGCCCTGAAAAACAGCCTTCTCAAAAATTTACCACTAAAAAAGAGCCTTCATTGAAAGACTTCAGTTTGGATAAGCTCAACCAAATGCTTGATAAGGCAATTGCAAATGAAGATTATGAGCGTGCAGCCAGAATCAGAGACGAGATAAACAAGCGGAATTAAACTAAAATTAGCTCGATGAAAATCGGGCTTTTTTTATGTCTCTTATTTCTTAATTTTAGCCCTTGGTAAATCAACCACATTGAATGGATTATTTGAGAGGAGTCTTTGGATTAGCCGTGATCGTTTTGATCGCATTTATTTTTTCAAGT
>JBBQDY010000049.1:0-13881 GCA_038320155.1 Cytophagales bacterium | reverse complement strand
CTTCTTCCTTATAAATGGAAGTTAGTACTGTTGATATTTATCTCAATTTTTGGTGTGGTTTTTACAGTTGCTAAACCTCTTCCGGTTAAGATAATAATAGATAATGTTCTGCTAAAACAGGAGTTGCCTGAGTTTATTGGTGATTATTTGCAATTGGAAAAGTGGTCGTATCTATCTTCTTAATAGCATGGATTGGCCGAAATATTATGATGCTGTTGCGTCTGTATCAATTCTAAAGACTTAGCTGATCTTAACAGAATTAACTAAACGGGTTTTACGAAATCGGAATAGATCAGAAAAGAGGAGAACTGTACGTCTCTAATTCAAAGGATTTCATGAAACAGCTTGATCACCGTTTATGATGAAACCGGGAATGTTCAAATCCTTTGATGTAGGAAGTGGTCCTTCAAGATTTATGGAGCGGTGAAATCCTCCGGAGATTCCGAAATTGGGATCACGATTCACTTCAAGAAGCTTCAGATAAAATTGAAATACCTAAACTTAAGGTAAGTGGACTTAATAATTATCCGTCTACGAATAATATAATTGTTGGAATTCGAAAATATGGAAAAACTAAGAATAATAGTTGGAGGTTTTATTGGTTTATTCCCTACAGGTGGGACTACCTGGGATTACATACAATATCCATTAGGTTTGAAATTGCTTGGTCATGATGTTTATTATATCGAAGACACAATGCAATATTCCCATTATCAATCTCTTGGAAAATCATGGGATGATGCATCAGATAGTATTGAGTATTTGAAGCATACGATGGAGAGTTTTGGTTTAGGAGATAAATGGGCATACAGAGATATCGCAACAGGCAACTGCTTCGGTCTTTGTCTTGAAAAAGTATTAGACGTTTGTAGAACAGCAGATTTGTTTATAAATATTTCAGCATCTACGTATTTAAGAGATGAATATTTGAAAATACCCAAAAGAGTATTAATAGATTCTGATCCAATGTTCACTCAAGTTCAGGATTGGGATGATAAAGATTCTCAAAAATCAATTGAGGAGGCGAAAAAGTTATATAGCAACTATAACCATTTATTCAGTTTTGGGGAAAATATAAACCAGCCAGATTGTAAAATCCCAACCTTTGATCTAGACTGGAAGGTTACAAGGCAACCAGTTTGCATTAATTATTGGAAGAACGCTGTAATAAACAATCAATCAAACTCTTTTACTACGATCATGAATTGGTCTACTCGAAAAAAAATGAAGTATGGAAACGAAGAATGGGGGCAAAAGGATGTTGAATTTGAAAGGTTTTTAGAAATACCTAGATTGTTCAATAAGGCAAATTTTGAGCTAGTAGTTGCAGATAGTTCAAAGAAAATGGACCATATTAAACTGAAACAGGCTGGATGGCAATTGTTAGATCCATTGGACAAGATTAAGAATATTAATCAGTATCAAACTTTTATTGAAACATCATTCGCCGAGTTTTCTGTGGCAAAGGAAACATATGTAAAATCTAAAAGTGGGTGGTTTTCCTGCAGGTCTGCTTGCTATTTGGCTACTGGCAAACCTGTAATTACACAAGAAACACTGTGGTCGAAATATATTCCTTCCGGCTTAGGGTTATTTGCCTTCTCAGATATACCTTCTGCTCTTGAAGCGCTTACTGAAGTTACTGCAAACTCAAAAAAGCATTCTGAGGCTGCCAGGGAAATTTCAGAACAATATTTTGATAGTAACAAAGTATTAAACGATTTTCTAGACAAATTATAACCTTTTGAAGGTAAATAATGGGTTTGATCAAAGTATATATGGGCTATACAACAACATCAATATTTAAACGAATTCTAAAGCATGCTCGCCCCTACTGGCTACATATTGCTGCGATTTTCTTTTTAAACGTTCTGGCTTCTCCATTGGGTTTGCTTAAACCATTGGGTTTAAAAATATTGATTGATAGCGGTTTTGGTTCAGAACCACTTCCGGGAATTATAAAGTTGTTTTTCTCATCTTCTTTTGAGTTTTCATTTATCACTATTGTTTTCATTTCAGTGTTTTTAGTCATAGGAGTGGCATTGATCGAAAATCTATACGTTATTGCTATTTGGATACTGAACACTTACACTGGCGAAAAATTGGTTAGAAGTTTCCGAAGTCATTTATTTAATCATATGCAACGCCTTTCTTTAGCATACCACGATCGTAAAGGTACGGCTGATTCGGTTTACCGAGTTCAGTATGACACAGGATCTATACGTACTTTTATTATTAACAACTTATCGCCTATCATTACAGCTTTTGTTTCCTTGTTAGGTATTATTATCGTTATGTTCGCCATAAACTGGCGTTTTGCTCTTATTACTTTTGCTATAATTCCTCCCATGGCTTTCTTAACTCAGTTGTCAACAAGAAAATTAAAAAAAGATTGGAAGAAAGTAAAAGAGAATGAAAGCAATGCTATGTCGGTTATACAGGAAGTGCTTACTTCATTACGTGTAGTAAAAGCTTTTGGGCAAGAGGAAAATGAAACTGTACGTTTCATGTCCAAATCCGATGAAGCTATGAGGGGGCAGATAAAAGTAGCATGGATTGGTGCTTTGTTTCACTCCTCTGTGGGTATGATTTTCGCAATCGGAACTGGTTTATTCTTCTATTTTGGCTCAAACTATGTAAAAACTGGTAACATGACAATAGGAGAACTTACAATGGTTATTGCCTATTTAAGCCAAATATATGCCCCACTTGATAAAATCACTAGAAATTTGAACGATATTCAATCTTCTATTGCCAGTATTGAAAGAGTTTTCCTTCTGCTTGATGAACAAATAGAAGTAAAAGAAACTTTAGATCCGTTGCATCTGGCACGCGTAACTGGTTCTATTGAATTTAGTAATGTAAATTTTTCGTATGAGAAAGAAACTGGAATTTTAAATAACATATCTTTTAGGATCGAATCTGGTGATCGTGTAGGAATTATGGGATCAACGGGTGCAGGTAAATCTACATTGATTAATTTGATTACTCGTTTTTATGACCCTGACTCAGGTGAACTTTTAGTTGACGGGGTAAATGTAAAAAAGTATAAGTTGGCTGATTATCGTAAACAATTCAGTATTGTCCTCCAGGAACCAGTATTGTTTTCAACAAGTATTGCTGAAAATATTGCATATGGGCGTGTTGATGCTGCTGAAAAAGACATTATTGAAGCTGCAAGATTAGCTAACGCACATGATTTTATCGTAAACCTAAAAGATGGTTATAATACTCTGGTTGGTGAAAGAGGAATGAAGTTATCCGGTGGTGAACGTCAAAGAATATCGATTGCTAGAGCTTTTATCAAGAATGCACCTATTTTAATACTTGATGAGCCCACCAGCTCGCTTGACGTAAAAACAGAAGCACAAATAATGGATGCAATGGAAAGGCTTGTGGAAGGCCGGACCTCTTTTTTAATTACACATAGGCTAGATACGCTAGACAGGTGTAATATAATACTGCACTTGGAGAAGGGTATGTTAGTAGAAATGATAAATAATAATACTCCTGAGTTACTAGCGATTAAAAAAAAGAGTTTTTTCCAAATTTGAGTTTATAGTAGTTATCTAGTATAAATATTTGACTTTGAAAATGTATGTTAGGTGCTATGTGGGTTAGTTGGTATAGTATATACATGAATTATAAATAGAATAGCTCATGGAATAGAGTTATATATTTATCCTATTGATAGAATATTTGAAAAAAGCCCAGCTTAGATCGACGAATGGATTAAGACTCTTATATCCAAATGGATCCTTATAAACTAATCACTTTACTATAACATTTCTGTTAATAAAATAGAGTTCCTTTTTTTTTAGATAAATAACTAATGGAAGCTTATGAAAATAATTTATTAAGTACAAATTAAGACTATAGAATATAAAAATAATAGAGTCAGTTTAGAAGCTTCTTTTCATAAGGTACCTTTACTTAATTTATATCATATAAACTTTAAATATGGCAAAAATGCATGTTTTAGTAGCAGGTTGGTTTTCATGGGAGCATATGGGGACTACTGCGGGAGACTTAATTGCAAGAGATATTGTATGTGACTGGCTTGAAGAAGCAGGAATTGAATTCGAAGTAGCAACTGATCCCCATTTTCATTACCCTAATTCAATAGATTGGGACAAAGCAAATAGTGATAGATATACTGATATTGTCTTTGTATGTGGTCCTTTTGGTAATGGGTATCCTGTGACTGATATGCTTGATCACTTTTCAAAAGCAAGATTGATAGGTGTCGATCTTTCTTTATTGGAAACGCTCGACAAGTGGAACCCATTTACGTTACTATATGAAAGAGATAGTTCAAGAGCTGTCAACCCAGATATAGCTTTCTGTGCTCCCCCTTCTAAAGTGTCTGTCGTCGGAGTAATTCTAGCTCATAAACAAAAGGAGTATGGAAAAAAAGGTCGACATGATTTAGCTAATGAAGCGATTGAACAGTTTATAAAAAGCCGAGAGATGGCAGTAGTTTTCATTGATACTTCAATATTATCCAATACTGCTAACTTAAGGAATGAAGGAGAAATCGAATCATTAATAGCAAAAATGGATGTCGTAGTAACTACCCGATTGCATGGAACCGTGCTTGCTCTAAAAAATGGAGTTCCGGTAATCCCCGTTGATCCAGTTGCCGGAGGTGCTAAGATTTCTCTACAAGTAAAAACTATAGGTTGGCCGATTCTATTTAACCCGGAAAATCTTAATATCAAATCTATGAGCGAAGCTTTTGAATATTGCCTTACTTCTAAGGCTAAGGAAGAAGCTAAAAAATGTGCTGATAAAGCTGTAAGAAGCTTGGAAGGCATCAAGAAAAAATTTATAAGAGAGATTACAAGCTTGTCAAAAGGCGAATATTTAAACAATGGTTAAAATTTTCTTCTGTTCATATATCCCTGATATCCAATTCCTTCAGAATTTTTGAACAACCTTGTCATTTCACGATTTGATACTATTAATATTGATTAATCCGAATTGCTGTTTATTACAGGGCATATTAAGGTATGTTCAGGCTTGGTAGGGAACCCGGCAAAAATCACTAATAAGCTTACTCTACAAATCTACAATGATGGCAGAGTTGGACGCTTATTTCACAGGGTAAAATTCCCGAAAGATTGTGTTCATATTTTATGATAATTTGAACATGTTACATAATAAGTTGCTTTATCTGGACATATCCTGAAAACGTGTCCATATTTTTAATAAAAATGAACATATAGACAAAATGTGTCCACTTGGTGAACATGTTTTAACTATATGTTCAAATTTCCGCAAATAATGAACACGTTTATTTTTTCATGTTCAATTATTGCTTAATTTTGGACACATAAACCAATACTGTCCATGCCTTACGATCGGAATGCTCCCTACAATGAGTTGCCATTTCTTCCTCCGTCCAAAGAGGTAGAAGAAGATCTTTCCATCCTGAAAAAACTTGTAACTGCATCAAGAGCTTTGGCTTCCGTAAATGCCAGCGTGCTTCGATTACCAAATCCGACCATGTTGGTGAACACCATCGCCTTACAGGAAGCGAAGAGTTCTACAGCCATTGAGAATATTTTCACCACTGAAGATGAGTTGTACAAAGCAGTTTCTGACCTTATTCAGGAGGAAAGGGCAGATTTGGCTACCAAGGAGGTATTGCGCTATCGAGAAGCACTCTGGGAAGGGTACGCCAAGATGAATGAAAAGTCGAGCATTGATCAGGAGTTGATCTTGGGCATATTCCGTGAAATAAAAAATACGAATTCAGGCTTTCGATCTCCCGCCACTCAGACGATCATCAAACGAGGAAATAGTGAATTCCGATCAGGAGAGACGGTTTATACCCCACCAAGAGGAGTGAAATTACTTCAGGATTTGATGGGAAATTGGATAGAGTACTTGAGTAATGACAGTGACTATCCAATTGATCCCTTGTTGAAGATGTGCATTTCTCATTATCAATTTGAAGCAATTCATCCATTCGCAGATGGAAATGGAAGAACAGGTAGAATTTTGAATCAGCTTTATCTAGTCAATAAAAGACTACTGGATCTGCCAGTTTTGTATCTGTCAAAGTATATCATCACTTATAAGGAAGACTATTATCATCACCTAGGTGGGGTTACTCAGCTCGGAGACTGGAAAACTTGGATCTTATTTATGCTGGAAGCCGTTGAGAAAACTTCTATTCTTACTGAAGATTTGATCCGTGAGATCATCACCCAGATGGAAGCTACGCTTGCCCATGGCAAATCTAAAATCAAATGGTATTCGAAAGAGGTAAACGAGCTGATTTTTTCCCAACCGTATTTGAAATCCAAATCGCTCGGATTACTAATGGGAGTAAGTTCCAGAACGACTTTAACCAAGTATTTCTCAGAGTTAGTCGACGCGAAAATTCTTTTTCCAAAGAAGGATGGAAAAGAGATTTACTACGTCAATGAAGAGCTAGTCAGGATTTTGGGGGATTGAAACGTGATCTCCTGAACTAAAACAAGTTTTTAAAAAATACCCGTGCAAGCAAAAAAATAGTTGACTGCTTAAAAAGAGATTTATCGCTTCGATAAATCTCTTTTTGGTTAAATACCACAGTGACTCTCTGATCCATTTCGATAGAAGGAACATTTCTCAGCAGCTTCAAAAGCTTAAATGAAGAGATTCCCAGTTTTGGAATTGATTCACCTGTAATTGCAATGCCGATTTCCTCCGCATTACTCAACACCTTAATTTGATGTGAAGGTGAAGAAACCTCAAGATCAGCCGCTATGGAAATTGACTTCGACATCAGGTTACTTTTCTGAAGTGGAAATTTTTAGCTTTCCGCTGATTTTCCAAGTAGTGAAAGAGGTTGAATCTCCGACTTCCTTGGGAACTCCAATCATGAAATTCTCAAATTCGTAAGAGATCACTGCGCCTTTTCCGGTAAGTTTTTCGTAGAGTCCGATGGCAAGATCTGGCCAGGTTTGGATGTTTTCTTGTGCTTTTGTCATGTTAAAATGGTGTTGGTTAAATATATATACTTACCTAACAGACTAGAAAAGGGATTGTTATCGCTTTTTGAAATTTCTTCATGAGAGTCCATAAAAAAAGCTTGGGACAACCCAAGCTTTTTTAGACTTTTGCGTGAATTCCGATCTCGTTTTCAAAAAAGGATAACGGTATTCTCAATGTACTTTTAAACTTTAGTTATTTCAAAGGAATGATAATTTTGAAATTTGTTCCCAAACCTGATTTGGATTTCACTTCCACTTTTCCTTTTAGAGAATGGACTAAATGCAATACGAGATTTAGTCCAAATCCATAGCCTTTTTCTCCCATCGAACCGGTCGTTGATTTACCATTGCCACTCAGGATTTCATGGATTTGATCTTCTTCCATTCCTGCTCCTGAATCGCTTACTTCAAACATCAATATTTTTTCAGACCCTAAAATTACTAGGTCCAGTTTCACATTAATTTGACCTCCAATCGGAGTAAATTTAATTGAGTTGGAGACCAGATTGCCTAGGATCTGTAAGATTTTATTCTTTGGGAAAGGCACTTCTGCCGTAGGTGCATCGACTTCGATCTTGAAGTGAATATCCTTAACAAAAGCCTGAGGATCAAACATGGTTTTAATCTTTTCCCTAGCAGTATTAAGCGTAAACTCACCCTCGCTAGGAGCTGCCTCCGCTCTTCCTTTAGTTACCTCATAATCCTGAGTTAAAATTTCATCTGCAAGCTCCAATAGCGATTTTCCGCTTTTCCTGATCAGGTTGATGAATTCCAACACTTCCTCCAATTTGTTGTCATGACCTTGAGCATGGATGATCTCTGCTAAGCCGATTATTCCTCCAATGGGCCCGCGTATATCGTGTGCTACTCTGTTTTTTACTTGCTGAGTCTCTTGGACTCGCTTCTGAAGTCCTTCTACCGCTTTGTATACTTTGAGCCTGTTAACGACTTCTTTGGCAATAATACCAAGCATCTCCTTTTTCTCAGGGCTGATTTCCTTGTAGTCGATGTCTAATACACAGAGAGTCCCTAAGCTGATCTCGTCGCTGATTTTGAGTGGAATGCCATAATAGAAGCGAAAATTGGGCTCACCTTTGACATATGATTTATCCATAAACCGCTCATCTTCGAGTAAGTCTGGGATTTCAAGTTCCTTTATTTCAGGATCATGAATCACATATTGGCAAATTGATTCTTCCCTGGGCATTTGTTTTAATGCTATCCCAAAGGAAGAAGCGGTCCACTGTGTATAGTTGTCGATTAGATTCACTAAGGATATTTCTGTACCTGCGATTTTTGCGGCAAGCTTTGTTAGATCAGAAAGGGATTCTTCCAAATCCATGTAATCTAAATCTAGATCACTTAACGCAATTAATCTTTCCATCTCATTCTCAGCGACGGGATTTATTTCCTCAATTTTCGTGTGATTCATATTGTAAAATACGCAAGATATAGTGCTCCTATCCAAATATTATAGACCATATTTTTTAATCAAATAAAGAGGTTCATTTTTATTAGTTTGAAAAACAAAATAATCTATGTATGAAGTTTAATATACTACACATATAGTCTCTATATGCTTGTTATAGAGTTATTAGACTGCATTTGTATTTAATTTGAGGTGTTTGCAAGATTTTCACTTTTTTTTTATAAAACCTAAAGAGAGCTTCAAATGAACAGTCTAAATAACAGTTTTAACCGTAAATGGAGTTTGGGATTTTGGCGAAATAGTTGGTTTGATAATATTAATTTATAATGAGTAATTTTGCATTATCTATACACGAATTTATCGCTTAAACTATCAAAGGATCACTCCGGTAAATCGACTACCTCAATTAAGTATTATTTAATGTATGGCTTCCTTAAAAAAAGAATTTCCAAAAAAGCAAGAAAATATAGTCCCTGAAGGTATAAAGCGTTTTTACTTCGATTTATTCAGAATACTTGAGTGGATAAGTGCATCTGGTCTATGGGTTATCAATTTAAAAACTCAGGGAAATCAACTGTCTAAAATTATCGAACTTCACAAAGGGGAAATTTGGATTGAATCGAAAATACGACAAGGTTCCACTTTCTTTTTTACGATCAAAAAACCTACAAATTCATGAACTGGATAAGGGACTTATTCTTCAAATCTCCATTGATAACTGGATTTGCAGCATTTATCCTAACGCTTGGTTTTGGATTATATCTTTCCTATAAAAACTACCAGATCGAGCAATTGGCTGAAGAGAAAAGCGTAATGCAAGCTGCCGAAGTAATTGAAGATAGGATTAAAGGAGTAGTAGCTACAGCTAGTTCCAGTGTTAATATTCTTGCTTATTTAGTAGAAACAGAGCGGATAAATGAAAACTTTGATGAGGTTGGAAAAAGTATCATTGAAAATACACCAATCATAGATCAAATCCAGTTTTTAGACAGCGGGACCATTGTAGCCACCTATCCATTGCTTGGAAAAGAGTCAGTTATTGGCTACGATATCCTCTTGGACCCTTACATCAATGATGAGGCTATGTATGCTATCCAAAAGAAAGAACTTTTCTTTGCCGGACCTTTAATGTTGAGACAAGGAGGAGAAGCCATCGTTGGTCGCCTGCCACTTTTCAGTGACAATGAATTCACAGGGTTTGCAGCCGTATTAATTGATTGGGATGAGTTTAAAGAGCTGGTTTTTAGTAGCCCACAAGATTCAAGCTTAGAATTTACCATAGATCTTTTTAAAGTTAGCCCAGCCGAGGGGAAAAGAGTCTCCTTGCTGGAAAGTGATTTTTCAGGGGCAAATGGCCCGTATGAGGAAATTGAAATTGAGGAAGGCAATTGGATGATCCGGGTTCAGCTTACCCAGAGTCAAGCTTGGATCTCTATTGTTCCAATGACTATTTTTAGGATCATGTCTGCATTTTTAATTTGGTTTTTGGTTTTTAGATTTTCACAGCAACCTCATATCTTAAACAAAAAGATAACTGAAACAACCCGAGAGCTCCAACTTAGCAATCAACGGTTTAATCTCGCTACACAAGCAAATTCTGAAGTCATTTGGGATTGGGACCTAGTTACAGATTTGACCTTACGAAGTGAGAATTTTGAGAAGTTGCTTGGCTATTACCCAAGTGAAGAAACTCAACAAGTCGGTTTCTGGAAGTCGCTTATGCATCCAGAGGATATCGAGCAAGTTGAAATTAACCTGAAGGAGACTTTTAATGGAAAAGGGGAAAAGTGGTCCCAAGAATTCAGGATTAAAAAATCCACCGGTGAATATATGTATGTCATTGATAAAGGGTTAATCATTCGGGATCAATCCGGGCTCCCGATCCGAATGATTGGCTCTACGCAAGACATTACTTACAGAAAAAAAGCTGAGGGTGAAATTGCCAGTCAGAAAGAGCGAATGTCCAATGTCTTGGCAGCAACCAATGCCGGTACCTGGGAATGGAATGTACAGACTGGCGAAACGGTATATAATGAGATCTGGGCAAATATTATCGGATATACATTAGCTGAATTGGAACCCATCAATGGTGATACTTGGAGAATACATGCCCATCCAAATGATTTTAATGAGTCCAAAAGGTTATTGGAACTCCACTTTGCCGGCAAAACGGAAAATTATGAGTCAGAGTGGAGAATGCGTCACAAAAATGGCAGTTGGGTTTGGGTATTGGATCGAGGGAAGGTTTTGTCGTGGACCGCTGATGGCAAGCCGCTTATGATGTTTGGAACCCATGTGGATATTACTGAGAAAAAACAGCGTGAGGAAGAGCTCAAAACTGCAAACTTTAGGTTGCAGTCAGTGAATGAGGAATTGAAATCCTTTGCCTCGGTCGCCTCTCATGATATGAAGGAACCTCTCAGAATGATTAGTTCTTTTTTAGTATTGTTGGAGAAGAAGTATACGCCCGTTTTAGACGAAAAAGGGATTCAGTACATCAATTTCGCTGTAGATGGGGCCAAAAGGCTAAGTATCTTGGTAGATGATTTAATGCAATATGCCAAAATCGGTTTTGACCCCGAACTCCTAGACCGGATCGATTTGAACTCATTAGTTCAAGAGGTCATTACGCTCAAACAAAATATAATTCATGAGAATAATGCAGAGTTATATCTGGATCAGCTTCCGGACGTTTTGGGAATAAAAACACCTATAAAAAGTGTTTTCCTCAACCTCATATCCAATGCGCTGAAATATCAACAAAAAGAACAGGCTTTGATTATCCGGATCAGTTCCAAAAGTTTGGGAGATCGTGTTCAAATCACAGTTGAGGACAACGGCATAGGAATTGAAGAGGAATATTTCCAGAAAATTTTTGATCTTTTTAGTCGACTACATCCAAAAAGTGAATATGCTGGGGTAGGATTAGGTCTAGCAATCTGCAAAAAAGTCATTACCCAACACGGAGGAGAAATCTGGCTGGAGTCTAGCCCGGGAAAAGGAAGTAAGTTTCACTTGACACTAACAAAGTATGAAGGACCAACCCATTAACATCTTGCTTGTCGAAGATAGCGAAGGGGATATTTTATTGATGAATGAAGCACTTTCCGAAGCTAAAATTATTCATACCCTGGAGGTTGCCAGAGATGGTGTTCAAGCTATTCAGTTGCTCGAAGACAAAGCTCAAAATAAGCCAAGCGGACTACCTGACATCATTTTGCTGGATATTAATCTTCCTAAGAAAAATGGGCATGAGGTATTGGCTTCGATAAAAAGTAATCTGGCCCTGAAAAAAATACCCATAATAGTCCTCACCACCTCTTGCTCCGAATCCGACATTTGTAAGGCATATGACTTGCATGCAAATTGTTACATCATCAAGCCGGTTGAGGTTGGCGATTTTTTGCAGGTAATCAGTAGCATCAAAACCTTTTGGTTCACGGTGGCGAAACTTCCCAAACAATTACAAGATGAAAAAGGATGAAAATCCATACCATATTTTAGTTATAGAAGATAACATAGGCGATTATGTGATTTTGGAGGAATACCTTTCCGAATACCTTTCCAATCTCCATATCGAGCATGTAGAGAATTTCAAAGACGCTTCAGAACTGTTGGGAAATGGCGAAAATCAATTTAATCTAGTCTTTTTAGATCTTTCGCTTCCTGATAAATCAGGAGAAAATTTAGTGGTAGACATTGCCCAATTAGCGAAGGGAATCCCCATTGTGGTTTTGACTGGATTTGCGGATTTAGAATTTGGCAGTCGATCTTTGGGATTGGGTGCAACAGATTATTTGGTGAAAGATGATTTATCCGCTGCAGTTCTTTACAAAAGCTTATTGTACAATATTCAGCGGGAGAAAATCAATTCTGAACTCAAGGAATCCCAAAGTAAATACGCTGATCTTTTCCAGTTAAACCCCTCTCCAATTATTGTTTACGATCAACAAACTTTAAAAATTATTGACATCAACGAAGCCGCCTCTAAAAAATATGGCTATTCCCGAGTTGAATTACTGTCCATGGACTTAAAAGATATATCCACAGAATCTGAGGTAGGAGTTTTACTAAGTTCTGTTGATGATATTCGGGTAAATACCGGCGAAAGTTGTAATCGGATTACTAGACATCGTAAAAAGAACGGAGAGCTTATTGATGTAGAAATCAGTCCAGCGAAAATCAGAATACATAATCGAGATGCTGGCCTAATGTTGATCAACGACATCACCGAAAATCTCAACTATATCAGAAAAGTAGAGGAGCAAAATGAAACGTTGAAAGAGATTACCTGGATTCAATCCCATGTAGTAAGAGCTCCATTAGCAAGGCTTATGGGATTAGTAAATCTATTGGAAAGTGATGAGGGTGATCTTACTGAAGAATCAAAAGAGTTATTGGGATATATCAAAATTTCAGCTGAAGAACTAGATCAAGTGGTTAGAAGTATTAGCGACAAATCAGAACGAATATCCAAGAATTAGCCTCATGGATAAAGAACTTATAATTGTAGATGACGATGAGATCCTTTTAGTGATCCTGAAAAAAATGTTCGATAAAGTAAGTCCAGAGCTTAAGGTATCAACTTTTTCGAACGGTAATGATGCGCTTCTTCATTTGAAAAATTTTCCATTTGAGAAAATTCCTTCCCTTTTGGTTGACATTTATCTCAAAGATATGGATGGCTGGGAGTTTCTGGAAGAGTTAGATGGCGATGTAAGATTTCTTTCAAAGGTTTTTTTGATTACATCTTCGGTAGGTTCCCAAAACCCGGTCAACTCTCAGCGTTACAAAAGTGTTGGAGGATTTTTTGAAAAACCCATCACTTTTGAGAAGATTAAAGCGATTAGCAAGCTGATTGACAATTAGCGCTTAAAAAGTTGAGTTGGTAATTTTCAGCTATAACCGACCAAAATCCACTTCTCTTTACCCACGACACTTTCTTAGACGACTTTGTACAAAGATGGAAATGCTTAACATTAGAGCTTTCAATTGTTTTTCTGGCATAAAGTATGGTCCGAAAATATTGGGCTCATTTTGCGATTTGAGCTGAAATTAAATAAAGATAAAGTAGGTATAAGTGGGATCTAGATAAGTTTAAATCTCTTTTATATAAAATTATTACTTATTAGTTGTATAATTTTATTGTCTGTCAGATGGTGATTTATTGAGATCTAACTAGGATTCTCCGCAATGATCGGATAAGATTTAACCGCTCGAATCATATAGCTGATGATCCATCACGACAGCTTCCCGCTGATAGTCATACACGGCAGAAGTATCTCTCGAACCGCAAGTCTTATTAGTAGGCTGGTAAGAAAAAAGAGATAAATCCAAAAAAAGATCAACAACCCAATAAGGCCCGAAAATGAAGAGGTAATAAACGAACTGTGCTTTAATAAAAAAATATGAAGTTAGCCTACATAGGCACTTACCCACCGAGAGAATGCGGGATTGGGACGTTTA
>JBBQDY010000048.1:0-14101 GCA_038320155.1 Cytophagales bacterium | reverse complement strand
GGTTTGATGATTTTCTTCAAGACAACCGGTGCACTCAACTTTGAGGCTACTGATTCCATAAAAAACTTCAAATCCCCATATTGTTCCGGTCCGATCAGAGGAGACCGCACCGATACCTTAGCAGTTATTTTCAATACGTTGTCCATCTCTTGTGTATCGTACATGAAGGTCACCGCATTGCTAGGGATGGTAAGATTTTCTGATGCTGGGTAATCATCCACTTCGTATCCAGCTGGTATAACTACCATTGCCGAGTAGGTCTCACTGAAGGCGTAGCCAAAATCAACAGGAAACACCCGATATTCTTGGGTAAACGGATTTTTAGAATAGGTAGAAAAATCCAATGGGCTGAAAGCAATTAGATTTTCATCGCCCGCGCCGTCGATTTGCCTCTGAAAATTGATGTTATGATAGTTCTTTTCCTGTAGCTGATCTTCAGAGGATAGGACTTCTAAAACAATTCCTTCTTCTACTCTGAACAAGTCAGACAATGGTTTTTTCTGATCAGTCAATGATTTAGCATAATGAGCAACTTGCAATCCTTTGTAATTATAATTTCTAAGCGAGGTGTTTAAAATTAAGTTTGAATTCTCATCCATAGTGACTTCGGTGAGCACAACGAGATTAGAATTATGCTTGAAATCCAGCGGAATTAAGGCGCTCTTGTCTTTTTGGAGCAGCAAACCGCCTTTGACGTGCTTATCCAAGTCCACATAGCCAAAAGGCGCAATTGGATCAGCCAGATCTAAGTAATGGCCTTTTCCATCTAGCTCAGCATACAGTAAAATTTCATCAAACTGATTCATAAAAGGAAATGGTACCAATTCTGACCTTCCGTTCCCTTTTGAGCCAATCAGAATAGGATCGCAGCTGATTCCCATTGATTTCAACAAACCCATCAGTGCTAAATTCATCTCGCCAGGAGAGCCGATTTTAGATTTTAGCAATTGAGGAAGATTTTGCTGCGGGTAGATCCAGTCCTCTCCTTTGATGACAAATTTATCTCTGAGGAAATAGTAGGCTTTTTTCGCCTTTTCAGTTTGGGTTTCACCCGAAAGGTCGACTTCCACCATTTCTTTTTCTATCGGATTGCTTCGATAATAACCTTTTTCTTGATATGCAGAGATTACTCCATCTCCTAATTTTTCCCAAGTATTTAGGATTTGTTTCCATTGACTGGCAGATGAGTAGCCATCTCCACCAGTTTGATATTGGGCAAGCTGAAATTCGACTCGCTCCGCATAATCTCTATAATTAACCATATAGGGCTCCGCTTTCATAGCGTATAGATTGCGGAGTGTCCATTCAAATGTCCCGTTGTTACTTGTCTTTTCAGCATCCCTGAAATAGCGCTGCCCTTGCCCAATCATTCGGTATTCTAGCTGAGGAATGATCGAAATTCGATATTTTGAGACGATAGTAGGGATCGGGTTTTGAAATGTCCAACCATCCAAGAAGGTGATGTTTTTATCAGATTTCTTGTATGAGTATTCCAGTATTGAGCCTACCTGAGCATTTGGGAAAGAGATTCGAAATTCTCGGTAGCCATCACCAAGGTCTACATTATAGAAATTATCCTTTTCCACCTTTGTGGTTACCGCAGCTCCGTTAGTAAAGTTTGTGATCTGTGCTTTTTCGCCAAATACATTTTCGGTGCGGTCATCACCTACATAATATCTAATTCTGACATCTGCATGTTCTTTACCTGCCTCAGTGAGAATTTTGACTCGAAAAAGATAGGTCGTTTCCAAAAGGCTACTTACAAACTTCGCATCTCCGCTTTCATACAGTACCACTGCAGCGGCATCAGGTTCATAATCCACTTTCGTCAATTCTATTTCCTCATTAGTGTATTGCCCAAATTTGACAGATTGAGCGAGGGTAAGAATTGGCAAACAACTGACTGCCAAGAACAAAATAAATTTCTGCTTCATGTTAGTTTTCTGATAGTGTGGGCTTAATAAAGATATAGGACTTGCTTATGCTCGTATTTATTTTTTTGATCAATTCAGACTTTGCATCCTCATCGAGGTCTTCCTGAGCAGTGTAGTTGATTTCGCGCTTGACGGTCAGTTCATTTCCCTCAAATGAGTGCGTTAGTAGAATTTGAAAGCCATTCTCTTCAAAAACCTGATTCTGCATTTCAAATTCGGGTTGCATCGATTCACCTAGTGTAATCACATATTCATCCACGGAGTATAGAGAGCCCATATCAAGGATTCTGTTCGACATTTTATCCATAAAAGCCCGAAGAATTACGCGTTTCGAAGTGTTTTGGGTGAACCTTTGGATCACGCCTTCATAGGAAACTTCCGCCAAAGGAATCGAATCCTTTTTATCCAGCTCAAAAGTCAAATTCTCTATAATCAACCCACTCACTGCAGCGTTTTTGTTGAAATAATCCCGCTGTTGCCGGTTATCAAGTTGTGCTTTAAGATAAATCAGTTCACTGGCAGGGTTTCCTTGGTAACTCTGATTCGTCTTGATTTTTGCATTTCCTTGGGCGTCAATCTCAATTCTCGTTTGAGATCTTGCTGTATTCCAATCCACGCTTTTGTAATCTGGTGTTTTGGTCAAATAACCCCCGCCATTGCTAGTTACCAGCACATGCCTATTTTTAGTGAAGTCTCCCAAATAGCCAGCTGGAAGACTATTTGAGGTGCACTCAAGCCATACCGGCTGATCTCCATCCATGGCTTGTAATATGACATGATTGAACTGATTGCTTGGAAAGTCGTCCTCGATATCATCTGCATCCGATCCTGCAAAAACCAAGGTATAATGGGATTCTACCCCCACCTCAGCCAGCATACTTTGCATGAGAAAAGTCAATGCCTTGCAATCGCCATAAGCATACTTCACGACATCCGCCGTCTTCATACTCTGCCAGCCACCGATCCCTAGTTGGATGCTGACATAGCGATAGTTTCGCTGCAGATAGCTGTATAGAATGTCTATTTTCTCAAATGTGCTTCCTGCATTTGCGGTCATCTCTAGAACCAAAGCCTTAAAATCTGGCGAAAGGTCATTTCTGTTTTGGTTCAGCTGGGTCAAAAAAGTAGCAAGGCCGGACCAGTCATCCATCGTCCCTACGTAATTCTCCAGTCCAAATTTGATCGGAGCTAAAAGCAAGCGGTGGTCCTCCTCATCTTTGAGATCTGGTTCTTGGATCGGAAGATCATTCTCTGTCCATTTCATTCGAGTTCGCCCACCAATATCTTCTTGGGTCTTTTCTCCGAGCAGGTTCACCTCCTTTGACCTCAAGCCGTGTGCGGTGGGATAATCGATCTCAAATGTGGAGGAGACTACTTTTTGATTGTAATGATGGACAGGAATCCAATTAGGAAGGAAGAAATTGGTTTTGGAAATAACCGCAGTTTTTATGTTGACTTGAATCGGAAATTTGCCGCTTTTCACATCATAGCGCTTGTATCGATTATCATCAAAAATCGACATGGTCGAATAAGCTGCAAAATCACTCATGTCTTTCAACTTCGCCTTCTGAATACTCTTTCCACTGGTGGGATCAATTACCTCCAATTCAAAATTGATGATCTCATTCAGCCGATCATAGCCAAGAATTGAAGTGGCATGCTTCAAGCCTTCCGCTGAATTGACCAGCATACTGAGCTCATTTGTGGTGATGACTTGAAAATCTTCTGTAATTGAAACGTGCTTTTTTTCTGTTAAAAAAGAGTGGATTGCCACGTCCTTTGAGCTATTTACGGTGTCTTTTTGGATAGCAGAGTGGGAATAAAGGATAACTCCCAAAAGAATAGATAACATGAACTAGGATATGATTTCATCGAAAAATAAAGGAATTATTTCAAAAACTAAGACGCTGGTTAAAATATTTTTTCACCTTTCTTAAAGTGTAGTTTAAAGCAAAAATTTTGAATCCCACTCCTGCTTTCTTGATTTGTAATTCCCAAATAATCTTGCCTATTTTGATTTTTTACCAAAATGAATTTAGATGCCGCCAATTATCATAGGAAGTTTTGCCGATTTTGAGCAGTACCATGGACAAGAGCTTGGAGCTTCGGATTATTTCAAAATCACCCAAGAACAAATCAATCGATTTGCGACCGCTACCCATGATCATCAATGGATCCATACGGACCCAGAGCGCGCCAAAGTTGAGGGAGCTTTTGGAAATACTATTGCTCATGGCTACCTCACATTAAGTATTGTACCTTACCTATGGGAGCAAATCGTAGATGTCAGGAATCTAAAAATGATGATTAACTACGGAATTGAATCCCTTCGATTTGCCAATCCCGTTTTGGTGGAAAGTGAAGTTCGGCTAGTGGCTAAGCTTCATTCCATCGCAAATCTCCGAGGCACAGTAAAAGCTGAAGTGGAAGTCAAACTGGAAATCAAAGGCCATAAAAAGCCCGCCTTCTCAGGGGTTCTGATTTTTCTCTATCACTTCGAATCCTAATTAATTTTACTCAAAAAACATTATGAGTATCCGCAGTCCAGCAGATTGCCAAATTTAATACTGATTTGCTTCCTAAAATCCCCCCCGATATGCGGGACAGGCTCTTACCCCCTTTAGCCCCGATTGCTATCGGGAGGGGAATTTGATCCGATTTCAAATCTAGATTTCGCTTTATTCCGGAACCTGCTACAAAACGAATATTAATTAAAAACATTGATGAATTAGGAATCACAAACGGGAAAGAGAGGATAAGCCAGGCCCTGCTTTCGGAAAAGTAGACCATATTTAAACTCGAGCATCTAAGATAAAAGTCGTTTCCGAAGGCTTAAACCTGATTTGTTATATTCTTGGCGATTCTATGCGAAACCTGTGTGACCATTGTGGTCAAAAAAAAGCCGAAATTTTCACTTCGGCTTTTTGTGTTTTATAGCATGATTTAATTCAACCTGTTTCTCTCTTCTGTACTACCTGAGTTATTATTTACCCGGAAGCTGTCGCCTTTCGAAAAATTATACCGTAGCGTAAATCGAACTCCCTGATTACTTCGATATTGCTCAAATGAGGTATCGATATCTGCAAAGTCCACTTTTGCACGGATGATTTGCGTACGGAAAAGGTCCGTTCCATTCACTGCAATGGTCAATTTGTCTTTCATAATTGATTTGGTCACTCCGGCATCGACCCAGCCAAAGCCTTCGATGGATCCTTGTCCCCAGATTTGCGGTCCGAGGTAAATACCCATTAGTTCCAGTTTGAATCCTTTTGGTAAGGTGAAATTATGCTGCGATCTGACCATGAATGAGGTTTGGGAATTGTCTAGCAAATCATCTCCGATCTGAGATTTAAACCGGTTATAATTCACCTGCAGCATATTGGATGTTCCCCACCATTCTTTGATTTGTATTGGTACGATCGCTCGGAAATTGGCGTTCCTAGTCTTGTCAAAATTATCTGTGAAGGTAGTCGTAGTTCGATCTTCCTGATCTTGGATGAAAACCTGCATAAAAGCATCTTCGGTCTCTGAATACCCGGCAGTGAACTGATACATGCCTTTCACCACATGGTTCATTTCGAAATTTGTCGAATACTGTGGCTTCAAATTGGGATTTCCTGTCTCAGAAGTCAATGGATCGATGTAATACACAAATGGGTTTAGCAATCGGTAATTCGGTCGGGTGATTCGACGGTTTGCTGTATATACGATCTGGTAGTTTTCACTGACTTTATGCTGGATAAATGCGCTCGGGAAGAGGTTGAAGTAATTCTGCGTATTCACCTGTTCCAAAGTCACCGAGTTTCCCTCAATATCTGAGTATTCCCCTCTTAACCCAGCTTGAAAAGAAACTTTATCCGAAAATTTGCCTTTGTAGGAGGCATAGGCTGCCAGTACATTTTCATGGTAGATAAACTTGTTGCTGCTCGGATCAGGCGTAAACGGGCCATCTTCATTGGATCGGCTCAGGTCAAGGTTATTATCCGATTTTACCCAAGAGCCTTTCAAACCTGTCTCGAACGTGCTTCCATTTTTTAGGGGTTTTACAAAATCCACTTTGGCAGTCAGGATATTATAATACATATCATTCAGCGTCAAGATTCTGTCACGCATTCCCCCTAGCTGATCTTGTCCAGTCCAAGAAAGGTTAGAAAGAAGCGCCTGACTGTCTGAGTTCATGCGGGTAAAATCAACATCCGAAGTGATTTTGGTTCCCAATGTATCGAGCTTCCCCTCGTAGTGAAGATTTGCAAAAACCCGATCACTATGTCCTGTCGCATTGTTATCCGAATCCAGATAGCTATTTTCCGGCATTGTCGGACTTGTAATTTCTGTCGTGGATCTATTCGTATTGAGATCATTGGAGTTCGACGCTTGCACATTCAACCCTAAATTGTGATTCTTATTAATTTCATAATTAGCCGCTCCGCTGAAAAACAAGTTTTTGTCTCTTGACTTGATTCTTGATTCTTGGCTGAAATTTGAGATACCTTCCGGAAGCGTAAAATTCCGTTCGATTTCAAGATCGTTGTAGATCGCGTATTCATTGAAGTTTAGGTTGGCATTAGTTGTCCACTTTCCCTTTTTGACATTCAATGCTACCCCGGCAATCGGTGCCCAAAGACCATTATACTGTCCTCCAAGCTGGACATTACCAAAGACACCATCGACAGTGTTCTTTTTCAAGATAATATTGATCACTCCTGCCGATCCTTCGGCATCAAATCGCGCAGATGGGTTGTTGATCACTTCCAGACTTTTGATGTTTTCCGCAGGCATTGCTCTGAGGAAATTAGCCAGATCAGTTGCACTCATGTAGGTTTGGCGATCATTGATCATGACGACTACGCCAGCTCTTCCATTGAGATTGATAATTCCATCTTGGTCTACATAGATCCCCGGTGCTCTACCAATCACATCAAGGACATTGGATCCCTCAGCCATGACAGTTCCTTCTACATTGACAATCGTCTTATCAGCCTCGATAATAATTTCTGGTCGAGTTGAGCGAACAGTCACTTCACTTAGCCCGGTCATTTCATCCACAATACTTAGGGTACCCATGTCCTTGACCAATCCCGAAGTCAACTCAAAAGCAGCGGACTCAAAGCTTTGGAAGCCTATGGAGGAAATGACGAGCTTTACCTCACCGGTTTTTACGGTTTCGATTAGAAATTCTCCTTCTTCATTGGACACTGTGCCGTCAATTAATCCTCCGCCAGCTAGACTGATTAAGGCTACATTGGCATAAGGAACGGCTTCGCCTTTTTGATCCAAAATTTTGCCTGAGATTTTTGTGGCCTCTTTCGCCGCAAGTGTGCTTATCCCCAAAAGGTAAATGAGGATAGTAAAAAAGATAATGTTGGTAGTCTTCATTTCAATAGTGTTTGAATTTTTGTTTTCAGACCAGCTTATGAAAAGAAAATGCCAAGGCTAATAATCAGCTCAAAATCGCTAAAAAAGCAGATTTTACTTATTTTTTGTAAAATCGCTGTCTCGGAACCGTACACTTTTTGCGTTCGGTTTTAGCACAAAAAAATCCCCAAACCTTTCGGAATGGGGATTTTTTAATAATGCAAATTGATTACTTCGCTCCCGCGTAGTTTTTACTTACTTCGTCCCAGTTGATCAGATTCCAAAATGCCGAAATGTAATCAGGTCGTCTGTTTTGGTAATTCAAATAATACGCATGCTCCCACACATCCAATCCCATGATCGGAGTTCCAGGGCATTCTGAAATGTCCATCAAAGGATTATCCTGATTAGGAGATGAGCAGACGTTAAGCTCCTTATTGGTATCGATACACAACCAAGCCCAACCTGAACCGAATCGGGTAGCTGCGGCCTTGTTAAATGTCTCTTTGAAAGAATCAAAAGAACCAAACTTTGCGTCGATTGCAGTTGCTAGTTCACCTGTTGGAGCTCCACCACCATCAGGAGATAGGATCTTCCAAAAAAGACTGTGGTTGTAATGTCCACCACCATTGTTCCGAACTGCGGTATTTGAGCCGGCTACTTTTAAAAGTTCTTTAAGGGATTTACCTTCCAGATCAGTGCCTGCGATGGCATTGTTCAAGTTGGTCACATAACCGTTGTGGTGCTTGCCATGGTGAATCTCCATGGTTTTCGCGTCGATATTTGGTTCCAATGCATCGGTTGCATAAGGTAAAGCTGGTAGTTCAAAAGCCATTTTCTTAAAATTTAGAGGTTATAAAATGAGTTAAAATGATTCAAATATTCTGTTTTTAAAACCCATCACCTCGTAAAAAGGTTCTTAAAGATTAAAATTTCATTTACTTTCTAAGCTTTTTGAAAAAAGAATTCAGGAGCGATTCCGATTCTTGAGCAAGAGTTCCCGCGAAAATTTTCGTCTTTGGGTGGAGAATTGGGGATTCATTTTTCATAAATCCCCGTTTCGGATCAGCGGCGGCGTAGTGAACCTCTTCAATCTGAGACCAAAAAAGCGCTCCTCCACACATCATACAAGGCTCCAACGTGACATAAAGCCTACAGTCGATTAGATACTTTGCTCCCAAGAAATTCGCCGCCGAGGTGATGGACAGCATTTCTGCATGCGCAGTGACATCATTCAACTTTTGCGTTTGATTGTAACCTCTAGCAATGACTTTATTCTTAGAGACAATCACCGCTCCAACAGGAATTTCGCCCTCTTCGAAGGCATATTGAGCCTGTTTTAAGGCCTCATTCATGAAATATTCGTGGCTAAAAAGCTCCAACGTTAAAAGTTTAACATATCAATGATCTCATTTCTTACGCCTTCATTGATGACTACAGCCAAGATTAAGGAGACGATTAAACCGATAAATGCTTTTACCACATCATTTTTAGCTAATCGATACGCACGGATCACAAGCACTTTTCGCTTTCTCTCCTTTCCAATTTTTCCTAGAGCAATCGCCAACTCTCTACCTCCAAGTAATCCGATAAAGACCCAAGTCGTACTCATAGGCACATTGCTATAGATCTTGAAATAGAAAAGAATGATGGCATACACAAAGTCTACTATCGTAGCAGCACGGACATCCGTCACGTTCGATTTCTCATTGATGATTCCCTGAATTTTATCCCCTTTCAGGTAAAACAAAAATCCTAATCCTAAGAAAACAAAACTTGCATAGGCGATGAATTCCACGACGGACAATTCTCTTGGAAGGAATACGGCGATATTTGCTGCGTCCTGCATGATCCAGACTGCCCAGAGTGTGCCTGAAGTGACCCACTGAAGGACGATCCAATAAGGCTTTGCTTCACCTTTGAGGTAATCTTTGACTAGGCGCTCGATGGCGTACCAAACGATTATAGCTACAAAAAAAGCTAAGAGGTAACCCAAAAAGCTTTTCTTCATTACATCAATAATTGTCCCTGCTTTATAGGTGAAGACGTTCAAAAGCAGAAATGTCGTTGATACCGGCATTCTTAACCTTGTCATGATCAAGAGCACAATCGGCGCTGCCAGTTGAAGAAACACGAAACTCTCAGGAGCTTTTTCCAATCCTGGGACGCTTAATCGCTCGTAGCTTACGTCACCATCAAAGACAAACCAGCTGTAAGTGACCGTGGCAACAAAGATCAATCCCATAAATAACCAAAGCCAGTACCATTTTCTGTTGTGGTTGGAGGCGATGAATGTACCGATGGTTTGAATGCTGTCGTTCGCAATTGCTGAATACGCAGCTAATCCAAATCCAAACCACATGGCCGCGTAGGTATATGGAGTGATCAAGCCAGCGATCGAGACTAGGATACATATTACAATCAGGAAGGGCTTCTCCTTTTTCGTGAAATCAAAAAGTGAATAAGCTCTTTTAGAAAGCTTATCTTGATTAATATTCTGGTCTATTGTTTTTTTTGCCATGAGGCAAGAGTTGTTTGGTGGGCTAAAATTAGAAAAGATAATTAGGCCTTCATATTAACAAATTGTTAAGGAACCCCTAATTACAGAGTTTCGAAGTTTATGAACTTGTTTTCCGAAAAATATTTTCAACTTTTACTCTTCAATTTATTCAAACTAATAAGAAATCATTTTCAACCGATTTCCAAAAAGCCTTCCGAATCACCTCATATTTATAGAAGGGCTTTTTTTGAGCTAAGATGGATCCATTAGAATCGCAAAAAAAGAATTCAAGTAAGATCAGAAGCTACATCATTATGCTTCTGGCTTTGCTGTTATTTATTTTTGCGATTGATCTGCTCACGGTGGCGATGAGCCAACTCAATAACAGTGTAGCTGAGGATATTCTTCTCGCCACCCGAAATCCTTTCGTCAGCTTATTTATTGGTTTATTGATTACAGCTTTGATCCAAAGCAGCTCGACAGTGACAGCAAGTATAGTGGCAGTGGTCGCGGCAGGAAATCTTTCTTTGGACCAAGCTGTACCTATGGTTATGGGTGCCAATATCGGAACTACCCTGACCTCCACGCTAGTCTCGCTCTCTTACATTATGAATAGAAAACAATTCAAGCGAGCCCTCTCTGCTGGAATTTTGCATGATATTTTCAATATTTTCACGGTATTGATTCTTCTTCCTTTGGAGATTTCATTTGGCTTTTTATCCAAAATGGCCGTTTCCATTGCCCACCTTTTTGTTCCGGATGAAAACTACTTGGGGCCGATTGAATACCATCGAGTCTTCACCAGACCACTTACAGAATGGATCACTCAGACGATCAATATTCCATTCTTCACGATGCTTCTGTCTATTTTCTTGGTTTTTGGGGCAATTAAATTACTCTCCACATCGGTCTACCGGGCTTTTGTGGTAGACTCATTTAATGAGATCCGTAATTTCATTTTCAAGAATCCTTACATGGCGCTGATCTACGGGACATTTTTCACCGCTGCCGTCCAGTCCAGTACGGTCACTACCTCGCTGGTGGTGCCTTTAGTTGCCAACAAAAAAGTGTCGCTTCCCAAATCTTTCCCCTTCATAATCGGAGCAAATATCGGAACCACAATTACCGCTGCTATCGCTGCGATCTACAAAACAGAAGCCGCCATCGCATTGGCATTGGTTCATTTTCTTTTCAATCTGTTCGGAGCACTAATTTTTATGCCTTTCCCTTTTGTGCGAAACATTCCTGTGAAGCTTGCTTCTTGGATGGGTAAAAAATCTGTAGAAAGTAGATTTATAGGCTTTGCCTACATCCTGCTTACCTTTTTTATTATTCCTTTCTTATTGATTTATTTCAGCAGGGATTAAGCACTTTTTCCTTTCCAAGTCTTGAGTTGCTCGAATGCGGAAGCCGAACAAACCCGATCCGCACCGGCTTTGATCCAAGATAGGCTTTCCGCTAAAGATCCTGATCCTGCAGCAATCAGCCCAACATTAGAAGAAAGATTTGTTCTCATTTGTATCAGTTGATGGGTGTTGGTTTTTTGAGAATAGATTCCCGAAGTGGTTCTGATAAAATCCGCTCCGGCATCTTGACAAATCAAACAGGCTTCTTGAAGTTGGTGATCAGCCAAGAAATCTGCTTCAATCGAGACTTTCAGCAGTTTTCCTTCTTCGTGACAAATTTTTGAAAGCTGGGCAATTTCGATTTTCGGCCAATTCATTCCGCTGTGGAAGGCAGTTTGCGACCAGACCAGATCTATCTCGTCTGCCCCTTGGCGGATTGCCTCTTTGGCTTCAAAGGCTTTTGAAGCCGTATCCTGAAACCCGAACGGGTACCCTACATAAGCGGATACTTGCACGCCACTTTCTTGTAATTCCCGAGCTACCTTTTTCACCCAAAAAGAGGGAATCAAACAGGCAGCCACAAAATTTTGAATTGCTTCCTGAATAAATGTGTCCACTTCATTCGCATTCATCCGAGGATGAAGAAGCTCCGCCTCAAGAAATCGATTGAGATTAGTCATCTTCTTGTACAAAATCTGATAAATACATGAATTCCAAGGTCAAATCTCCATCTCTTGCGATGGTCGCACGCTCAAGCATAGCGGAACTTTCCTTCACTAATTCAGGAATAACCCACTGGATCAACTGCTGCCCAAACTCACGACTTGCCTCTCGGGGAAGCTCACAGGGCAAATTATCAATTGCCATCATAGAGATACTTGTCTGGCTTCCAAATGCTGGAATGACAGTTCCTGTTTGCCGATCAATATCGAAAACAGGATCAATAATCGTAGAAGACTTGATGGTCGTAGGTACAGATCCATTGACATCGCAGGAAATATCAGCGATGACTGAGATCTGAAAATCATCACTGGCAATATCAGAAAGGTCAAACAATCGGGGTGCTTCAGGATCCCAATAAGCCGCAGCGATCAGGATCTCCGCAACTTCAGCAAACTTTTGAAAATGACTTTCATAGCGTTCCGGATAGTCATAAAACTCCAGACGATCATATCCCCCATCTGATTTTCTGCGGTTGTAATCCTCGGTTTTCAACATTACAAAAACAGGCTCCTCATAATAATGGAACAGAAACTCTTCGACGGCGACTTGCTTGATTTGTAGTTTTGCCAAGACTTCTGCTGCCCCTTTAGCCACTCTTCCTGTTCCGGTGATGGCTATTTTGATCGGGGGTAATTGTACTTTGGTCAGCTCTTCGTCTAGCTCATCCAAATCGAAACATTCATGAGCTCGCTTCAAATCAAAGAGTGCAGTTTTTTTACCATAGGTCCAAAATGCATTGTACGAACCTACGATTCCAGCCCAGCGTCCAAATGCAACCACCCGATTTCCGGATTCGTTTTTAAGTACTTCATAATCGATCAGTCGGATATTTTTCTCCAAAACAGCCTGAAGCAATTTTCGATTATAGGGCTGTTTTTTCATCGTATGAGAAAAGAAAAAATAAGTCTTGTCAGAAATTAGCTGATCAATACGAACTTCTTTCAACCCGAAAAGAACATCACAAGTCGAGACATCCTGAACCACAGCGATCCCCTCGTCTAAATACTCTTGATCCCCAATAATTCTTGCTTCACTAGACTGAACCTCAAAGCTGATCTCATCCCCATATCTGTCCCGAATTTCTTTCAGCTGCGATGGGGTAAAAGCTACTCTCTTGTCTGGAGGATTTTTTCCTTCGCGGATTATTCCGATTTTCATAAGTTGAATGTCAATGGATCAAAACTAAACCAATGGATTATTTACTTCTAGCCCTGAGTTGGACCTTATTTTACACACTCCATTCCAGCTTCGCAGGATCGAAGTTAAAAAGAATTTTTTGGGGAAAAATTGGAATGACAATTAAATGGTATCGGCTAATTTATTCCATAGGCTCAATCCTATTTTTCTTTGGAATCCTCCTCCAGTCTGCCTTGATTCCAACTTACCAGATCCTTACCAAAGGCTCAATCACTGAATACTTGGCCTATGTCTTTGCTGGATTTGGGACGATAATCATGGTAAAATCGGCCAAGCAGATTTCGCTTTCTCGGTTTCTTGGAATCGATTCTAAACCGGAACAAGTAGAGGAGTTGGTGGTTTCTGGGCTCTATTCCAAGGTAAGACATCCCCTTTACGCGGGTTTGGTGCTGATCTTTATCGGTTACTTTTTATTTGCAGGGACAGCATCGGCGGCAGTCCATTTGACCTGCTTGGCGCTATATATCCCGATAGGAATCTATTTTGAGGAAAAAAACCTGATTGCTTCCTACGGTCAGACCTACAGGGAATATCAAGAGAAAGTCCCTCCGTTCTTCCCGTGGATCTAAAAAAAAGAGGGCCGAAGCCCTCTTGATTAGTCTATTCCTTTGAAATCCACATCAAATATCAAAACTGAATTTGGTGGTATTCCGGTTCTATTCTCTGCTCCTTGGTAGCCATAAAGTGAAGGAATTATAAGTTTTGCTTTCGCTCCTGGTCTTAGTCTACTAAAACCAATATCCCAGCCAGGTATTACTCCTCCTGAACGAAGAACAAAGCTAAAGATTCCATAAACTCTGTTTTCCACAAATATCTTATTATCTCTAGCGACGTCTTCTAAACTGGTATCAAACACAGAACCGTCGCTCATTAATGACCCAGTATAGTCTGTATAAACCACGGTTCCTCCTGTCGGCCTTGTTCCACTTCCTTCTTTTTGTACAATTATTACGACTCCACTTGGATCATGAATCCGATAAAGACTATCAATTTTAGCAGTGGATAGGTATGTATCAATCAGTTTCCGGTCGATTTCCAAATTCGCT
>JBBQDY010000047.1:0-14253 GCA_038320155.1 Cytophagales bacterium | reverse complement strand
AAGTGGGCAATCACTTATGGTTATGGATATCCTGCGCAAGGTCAATCCGAATCAGAATTTTTAAAGAAAACACTAGAGGAAACTTATGCAGCAGGATATGAATTCATCACCGATTCGGATTCCAGAGATCCAAGCGGAGTGCATCCTAGGTCTCACCTTTGGGACAATGGGGCTTCAGCGCCTGAAGAATTATTGAGAATGCTGTCGTTGAGAAAAAATAAGATGCAAAGCTTCGGCCTTAATGCCATCCGAACTGGCGAGCCAGAAGCAATGCTTGAGGAAGTATTTACGCCACTATTCTTAATGCATCGGTACCAAGTAGAGGCAGCTACCAAGCTTGTTGGCGGAATGGAATATGCTTACAAAATCAAAGGAGATAATCAACCAATTCATAATTGGCTAAATGCTGCAGATCAAAAATCAGCTTTGGATGCGCTAATGTTCACAGTTAGCCCTAATCAATTGGAGGTCCCCGCTCATGTATTGGCACTTATCCCGCCGAGACCATTTGGTTATGGGAAAACTCGAGAAACGTTTGTATCCCGTACCGGGCCAATATTTGATCCAATAGCTCCTGCAGAAAGCGTGGTCGATTTGACTTTCGGGCTGCTGTTTGACGGCGGTAGAGCAACTCGCTTGCATTTGCAAAACCTACAAAATCAGTCACTTCCGAGCTTAAATTCAGTTTTGGAAGAGGTAAATCAAAAAATCTTCTCCACTAAACTACCAGAAGGCTTGGCTGGAGAAATTAAATTAATGACTGAATCCAAATTGGTGGATCACCTGATCATGCTGGCAGATAATGTGGAAGTGTCAAATTCAGTTCGAGCAATCGCAAGAGGTCATCTCAAAAGCTTGAAAGACGGAAGCAAAAGTACCGGAGCTGGAGGCTTGACAATTCGAGGCGCTGATAGTTCCTTGTTAGGAATGCATTCACGCTATTTAGCAGATAAGATTCAAGCCTTCCTAGACCTGCCCGTAAAATTCACTACTCAAGAATCTCTAAAAGTACCTGATGGCGCTCCTATCGGAATGGAGGACATGAGCTGTGACTTTGACTTCTAGTTTGATTTTCAGGCAATAAGCAAATGATAAAGCCAACTTTCGAGTTGGCTTTATCATTTGTGAGAATTGAACTACCCAATCATAAACCTTATATTGTTTTCTTTTTAAGCATTGATTTTTATGGATGAAACTAAGAAAAGGTGTTTTGTGGTCATGGGCTTTGGCACCAAAACCGACTATGTCAATGGAAGAAAACTTGACCTGAATAAATCTTATCGGCTGCTGATCAAACCTGTCGTAGAGTCTAAAGGATTAGAATGTGTGCGAGCGGATGAGATCACCCACTCCGGTTCCATCGATATGCAGATGTATCGTGAGCTTCTGAAAGCCGATTTGGTGATTGCTGATATCTCCACAGCCAATCCCAACGCCATCTACGAACTTGGGATTCGGCATGCGCTAAGACCTTTTACGACCATTGTGATTTCGGAGGATAAATTGATCTATCCATTTGATCTAAACCATATTCTCATCACCAGCTATCAGCATCTTGGCGATGCTATTGATTATGAAGAGGTCGAGCGATTTCGGGGAGCCTTAGGTAATTTGATTGATACGGTAATCCCGAAACAGGAACCAGACAGTCCTGTCTACACTTACTTGAATTCACTGATTCCACCAAAAATTCAGGAAGAAATAGAAGAGGCTATTGACGAAATTCCAAAAACTCAAATGCCTGAAAAATCAAAAAAAGGAGACTCGCTTTCAATAATCATCCAAGAGGCCGAAGATTGCATTGAAGAAAAGAATTTTGCAAAAGCCAAAGCTCTATTCCATACTGCTGTACAACTATCCAGCTTCAACCATGGTCAAAAGGACCTGTATTTGGTCCACCGCCTTGCTTTTACTACTTATAAAGCGGCACTGCCAGATTTGGTTACCTCACTTTATGAGTCTTTAGAGCTTCTCGAATCCGTTAATTTAGCCCACACCAATGATCCGGAAACGGTCTCCTCAGCTGGAGCAATTGAAAAAAAACTGTTCGAAAACCGAGAAGGGGATGAACACTTGGAGAATTCAATTCTATTTTTCCAACGTAGCTATTATCTTTTAAACAATCGATACAATGCAATCAACCTTGCCTTGACTTATGTTTATCGAGCTTGTTCTGATTTATCTCCTAGCAATCAGGAGAAAATTGCCGATTTGGTTTTTGCACAGCGAACCTGGAAGCGTGTTTTGTACCTCTGTGATCGAGATCTTCCTACCATTTTGGACAAAGAAGCCAAGGATAAAGTGCGAATAGAAAATAGAACCAAAGATGGGCAAGAGCTGCAAGAGTATTACAACGGCCAGAAATTTTGGATCGCTGTGAATCAAGCTGAGGCGTTTTTTGGTTTGGGAGATTTTGAATCTCACCAAAAATATCTTCAAACCGCTCTTAATATTCCTCATCATTTTTGGATGTGGGAAAGCTATTCAGATCAATTAGCTAAATTGCGAGTCAAATTAGGCACTGTGGGTGGTTTAGTCGAACCACCTTGGTACGCTCCAGTTTAATTAAAAATCAACTCCTTCATGCATAACCCTTTATTAGTAGAATTTGATACTCCATTTGGAACAGCTCCTTTTGATCAGATTCAAACTACTCAATACCTACCTGCCATCACTCAGGCAATCGAACTGGGAAAAGCAGAAATTGAAAAAATAAAAGCTCAGGCACTTCCAACTTTCGAGAATACGATCGAAGCGCTGGATCGATCCGGGAAATTGCTGGGAAGAATCAGTTCGATTTTTTTCAATCTGAATTCCGCTGAGACCAATGAGGAAATTCAAAAATTAGCTCGGGAGATTTCCCCTCTCCTGACCTCACATGGCAATGATATTCTTTTAGATCCAATTCTTTTTGAGCGAATCGCTCAAGTTTATAATCAACGAAAAGAATTAAAGCTCAGTCCGGAGCAGTTGACTTTGGTAGAGAAAACTTACAAGTCCTTTGCCCGAAATGGCGCAAAGCTAGCTGAGGGAGAAGCTGGGAAGCTCCGGGAAATCGATCAAGATTTGGCACAAACATCCTTGAAGTTTGGTGAAAATGTCCTGGAAGAAACCAATCGTTTTATTCATTTTGAGTCTGAAGAATCTGCACTTGAAGGTCTTCCTGATGGAATCAAAGAAGCAGCTGCACAATTGGCAGAGGAGAAAGGACAGCCGGGTCAATGGGCTTTTTCGCTGGATTACCCAAGCTATATTCCTGCGATGACCTATGCTGCAAATCGGAGTTTAAGAAAAACGCTATTTATGGCATCGGGTACAAAATGTGCCAAAGGCGATGAAGTAGACAATCAGGAAATAATCAAAAAGCTTCTGAAGCTAAGAGATCAACGGGCAAAACTTTTGGGATATGCGAGTCACGCTGATTTTGTCTTGGAAGAGCGAATGGCCAAAACACCTACGCAGGTTTTATCCTTTTTAGAATCACTTTTGGAAAAGGCAAAGCCTAAAGCGGAAGCTGAATTAGGAGAACTTGCAGAATTTGCCAAAAAATCAGATGGCCTGGAAAAAATCGAAAAATGGGATTTTGCCTATTATTCTGAATTATTGAAGAAAGCGAAATACGCCTTGGATGATGAGTTACTTCGGCCCTTTTTCCAATTGGAAAAAGTCGTAGATGGTGTGTTTCATACTTCAAAAAAACTATTTGGACTTGAGTTTATCCCCAATAATTCAATTCCAGTTTACCACAAAGACGTCACAGCCTACGAGGTCAGAGACGAAAAAGGAGCACATTTAGCGGTTTTTTATGCAGACTTTTTCCCTAGAGCAGGTAAGCGAAGTGGTGCTTGGATGACGAGCTACAAAGGTCAATGGAAAATCGGACAGCAGTCCGAACGGCCCCATGTATCCATCGTTTGCAACTTCACCAAACCAACCAAAACAAAGCCAAGTCTGCTTACATTCAATGAGGTGACCACACTTTTTCATGAATTTGGACATGCGCTCCACGGTATGCTAGCAGACGGGAATTATGAATCACTTTCAGGAACCAGCGTTTTCTGGGACTTCGTCGAGCTGCCCAGTCAGATCTTTGAAAACTGGTGTTATGAGAAAGATTGTTTGGATCTCTTTGCGACGCATTACGAAAGTGGAGAAAAAATCTCGGAGGAATTGATCGAAAAAATCAAGAACGCCTCAAATTTCCAGCAAGGATATCAAACTTTGAGACAAATAAGTTTTGGGTTACTTGACATGGCCTATCACAGTCACGATCCAGAGGCGATTTCCAATATTTTCGATTTTGAAAAAGAAGTAATGAGCAAGACTGACCTTTTACCAAAAGTGGCAGGCACTTTGATGAGCACATCTTTCTCTCATATTTTCCAAGGCGGATATTCCGCTGGATACTACAGTTATAAATGGGCGGAAGTGCTCGATGCAGATGCTTTTGAGCTATTTCAAGAAAAAGGCATTTTCGATCGGGAAACAGCCGATTCTTTCAAATCTAATATATTAGCTGCCGGAGGAAAAGAGCACCCGGAAATTTTATACTTGAATTTCAGAGGAAGAGCACCCAGGCAAGAGGCGTTATTGAAAAGAGCTGGTCTAATCGCAAAACAGTAAGTAATAATCTTGTAGAAGTATAAACACTATGGTGAAAAACAGTTTCTATCTCCCGACTTATTTAAAGGCATTATCAGTGATGGTTTTCATCATTGTTTTAGTGTTTTTCTTAATAGTGGGAAAAAGTCTATTGATACCGATGTTTCTTTCGGCCTTTTTCGCAGTGCTTTTCACGCCAATGTCCAATTGGCTAGAATCAAAAAGATTTCCAAGAGTGCTGTCTACACTTGTTTCCATGCTGGCAATAGTGACTTTTGTAGCTGGCCTGATAATCTTTATATTCTCTACGATCGTCAATTTTCAGAATGATTTTCAAGATGTATCCGGCAAAATCGATAAATACATAACGGAGATAGATTCATGGATTTATAGCTCTTTGGGAATTAGAGCTGAAATCGCTGAGAAAGCTAACGGAGAATATCTCCTATCCTTACTCAGCGAAAACACCGGTACGATAACCAACTTTGCCATGGGTGCCGTTGGTTCTTTATCTGGGATATTTTTGGTGCTCATATTTACTTTTTTCTTTTTACTATACAGAGACCATTTTGTCAATGTGGTTCAAAAAATCTATCGAGATAGTGAAAGTGAATTAGTCCTGGCTAGGATCGTGAAATTGAGAAAATTACTCATCACGTATATAGTTGGTGTGGTTAAAGTAATGGGTATTTTGATCGTATTGAATCTTATTGCTTTTGCCTCTCTCGGAATTAAGCATGCCATATTCTTTGCGGTCATCGGTGCAATTCTGAATATCATTCCCTATGTGGGACCATTTATAGGAGCTTTGCTCCCGATGGCTTATTCATTTTTGACCAAAGACAGTCTTTTCTATCCGATTGCGGTTATAGTCTGTTATCAGATTATCCAATTTATAGAAGGAAATATCCTTACGCCTAAGATCGTTGGTGGAAATGTAAATCTCAATCCATTCATTACGATACTAGGTTTACTTATAGGAGCATCGATCTGGGGAGTAGCAGGAATGATACTGATTATTCCAGTAATGGCTATACTGCGTCAAATCTTCGAATGGAATGAAGATACTAAGCCCTTTGCTGTCCTACTTGGGGAAGAAAAACCAAAAGAAGAAGACATAAAACCAAACGATGAGAAGTAATCTTATTTGGATTCTTTTATTCCTGTGCTTTCTCTCAGCATGTGATTCTCTGGAAGATAAGAAAGGGCGATTTCTCCTTAAGGGAAATGAAAAATTGAAAGAAAATGACGCCAAAAGTGCCCTCTCCTTTTATTCGGAAGCACTGGAATTGGATTCTACTTACGCCGATGCTTATTATAACAAAGGCTTAGCACACATACAGCTCAATCAATTGGAGGAAGGAATTACTGATTTCGGCCTTGCGATTCGATTTGAGTCTGACTATGCAGACGCTTACTTTCAGCGAGGTCTCTCCTACTTGGATAATGGTGAATTTTATAAGGCACGAGAAGATGCGGCCAGGTTGAAAACTCTTGAATCTGAAAACTGGGAGAGTTATTTTCTCTCAGGTATGGTTGAAGAAAAGCTCAATAATCTAGATCAGGCGCTTGTCGAATTTCAAAAAGCTTCTGAACTAGACCCTGAAAATTCTGACTTGATAGTCAATCAGGCCACGATCTTCTTTTATTTGAAAGACTTCGAATCCGCAAAGGCTCTCCTAGAGCAAGCGGAAGTTATCAATCCTACCGAACCAAATATTCACAATACCTATTCGATGATCTATTTCGAAGAGGGAGAATACAAAGCGGCTTTAGAGGCAGTGGATAAGGCAATCACCCTAAATAATCGGCAGGCATTTTACTACAATAATAAAGGACTCTATCTGCTGTATTTAGGCCAATTGGAGGAAGGGCTTGAACTAATCAATCAGAGTATCAAAATGGATCCTAAAAATCCATTTTCCTTAAGAAATAAAGGGATTTACTTTGTCATGAAAGGCGATAAAGTCTCCGCTTTAAGTTACTTGAATGAGTTGATGGAAGATTATCCTGAAATGGATTTGGTCAAATACTATTTTGATCAAGCTCAGGCTTTGTGAGTTTTTAAAGTAATCACTTCTTTGATTTTCTTGAGTAACTCGGCCGCATCAATTGGTTTGGCTACAAATCCATCAAAGCCACATTCTTCAATTCGCTCCATAATCTCAAGTTTAGCTGCAGCAGTGAGCGCAATCACCGGTGTATCGGAGAGATTCTTGATCCCAATCGTGGCATCAAATCCATCCATGACCGGCATCTGAATATCCATCAACACACAATCGTAAGGGACTTTTGAAAAGCGATCTATCGCCTCTTGGCCATTGAGCACACGATCGTAGGTAAATCCCCATTTCTTAATGATTTTCCCCAGCACCAATGCATTGACATCATTATCCTCAGCCATCAATAGATGAAGCGTTGTTGGTAATGTTGCAATTCCATTGGATGATGGTTTTTCGCTAATGATAGTGGTATCCTTTTCAAACTCTAATTCAAAGGAAAATCTACTTCCCTTTCCGACTTGGGATTCTAAAGCAATCTGTCCACCCATCAGCTTCAAAAGTTTTCTGGTAATTGAAAGCCCCAGACCCGTGCCACCGTACTTGGTAGAGAATGTAGGATTGACTTGATCGAAATCGTTAAAAATCTTCTGCTGGTTTTCTGGAGCTATACCAATTCCGGTGTCTTGTACTTCAAAGTAGACTTTAACCAAATTCTTGTGCTCCTCAACCAAATTGACCTTTACATCTACTTCGCCATCTTCGGTAAATTTAAGTGCATTGGTAATCAAGTTGTTTAATACTTGAGAAAGTCTGGTCTTATCGCCTTTGACGACCAAATCCAATCCTTCAGAAATTTTCAAACTCAGGAAATTCTTACTGTCATTTGCATGAAACGAAAGTCCCTTTATAATTTGATTTAAGAATTCCTGAAGGTTGAAAGGATTTCGCTCGATGGTTAGTTTTCCAGCCTCAATCTTTTGAAAATCCAACAAATCGTTGATCATAATGATCAAGTTATCTACTGCAAAGTTGATGGTGTCTAGGGCTGACTTTTGGCTTCCACTGTGTTCGTCCTGCAGCAAAGAATAGGTAGATCCAGAAATCGCATTTAAAGGTGTTCGCAATTCATGGCTGATCATCGATAAGAAATCAGACTTGATCTGATTAGCTTTTTCTGCAGCTAGCTTCGCCTCATTCAATTTGGTCTCAAACTCTTTTTGGCTGCTGATATCCGTCAGGTAGCCATACCAAACCATATCTCCATTTCCGAGCAGCTGAGGTCGGGCAGCCCCAAGAATCCATCGGTAATCATTCGATTCAGGCTTGGACTTTACTCTAAACTGACACTGCCATGGCTCTTGTTTCTTAGCTGAGGCCACAGAACTCATAATGACATTCGGCAAGTCCATCGGATGAACTCTTGATATAGCCAATGAAATATCCGAGAAGGATTCCAGTTCTTTCGGATTCAATCCTAAAACGGCAGCTATTCCTTTAGAAAGGAAAGCAAAACTCATCTTTCCTTCTTGGTCGAGGACCATTTGATACAATCCACCTGGCACTTGCTCGGTCAAATTGGTCAAGAAATCACTGCTAGCCTCTAGATTTTTCTCAAGGGTTACTTTTTCTGAAATATTCTTGAAGGAAAGTGAAATATATTTTTCAGATTCTATTTCCGTGAGCTTAGATGAAACTTCCAGCGTTAGTTGCTTCCCAGAATGGTTTATCAGGAGCGATGAAAATCGTTGGACAAATCCGCCTTTTACAGCCATTTCTACCCACTCTTTCCATAAATCTATTTCATCAAATAGCACATCCATTTGATTCAGATGAGTTAGCTCTGCCTCTTTATTAAAGCCAAACAGTATTTTTGCTTCATCACTGCAGATGACCACCTCTCCGGTTGATTTGACAATTAACAGCGCATCGGGAGAGTTAGCTATTAAGGTTTCCAGAAGGGAGATTTTATTCTCATTGGCCATCTTAATACTCGAATCCCATGCTAAGCCGATCAAATCCTCTCTGCTGGAATTAGACTGCTCGATAATTCCTGAAATGGCTAAGAGCTCTTCAGATTTAGAAGAAAAATCCAACGAAAAGCTCGGAATTGAAGAATCATCTGAAAAGTTCTTGAACGTATTTTCGAAAAGCCCAAATACAAACTCGTCCTTGTCATTGGCAAATTTCCCTTTCTCTATTACTTCTGAAACAGCTAGTAAAGATGCTCCAGAAGGCTCTATGCAAAGACGATTATGAGCGTTTTCGAATTCCCATGAAAATACACTTGGGTAATTAATCGCTTCTTTCTTCAGAGAATTAAGTTGCTCCCTCTTCTTAGTGTCATTTTCCAGATCAGTGATATCCCGTGCAATCACAAAGAAATTCTCTTCTGAAAACTGAAATGAACATTCCAAACACTTCCAAGAATTATCCTTTGCTTTGAATCGTAATTTTTTTAATAATTCCGCTTGTCCTTCGCTCCGATTTTTCCACTGTTTTTTAAGGGATTTCAGATCACTCTCCTGGATATAATCACATAGCGAGGCGTTCAGCAACTCCTCAGGTTGATAACCAAGAATAGGTAGAATTGCTTGATTGAGATACGTTAGGAAATCATGTCTCCCTATTCCAATTAGGTCAAGAGTCGATTTAAAAAATAACTGGGTTTCTTTCTCAGTGGGTTGACCGTGTTTTTGAATTGCTATCCCTTTGTAGAAAAGAAAATAATTTGAGGCACTATCTTGAGGAAGCTCGAGTCGAAATCCGAAATATTTTTCATCATAAGTTAAGATCAACTCCTCTTTAAAGATGTATGCATTTATGTCGAGTCCCAATCCGGCAAGCGTCCTGTGCTCTAAAGAATGACCAATTGCTTCTTCAAATGCTTCATTAGCATAAAATATATTGTAGGGATAAGTATCATCAGCAAGAAATACCATCTCAGACGACTCATAAATGAGTTTTTTGAACGTACTGTTAATACCTCTTTCCTGCATAAAGTAGAGCTGTTACTAATCCCGAAAGATTCGAATGATGTAATTGCAAAGTAATTGGGTGATTTGCAATGGTAAACATACATCATTTTGCATTTCATACCAAATAATTTACATTTCGAATATAAAAAAATGTCTTAAAAACTATAAAAATATCCGACTTTAGCCCATAGCCTCGTTCTGAATGGTTTTTCTACATATCCATCAGTACGGTAATCCACACTCCATTCCAGTCTTTTCCCATTTTGGATAAGTTTTCCCAGAGAAAAAATAAGTCTATTTTCCAATTCAAAATCTTGAGCCTGGTAGCTGATAATGGGTTCATTTGAAATCGCCAAATAATGCTCTCCAGGATCAAGTGTAGCTCCATTTAAAGGAATTTCTAAAGCTAATCTGTATCTAAACCGGATTTCTATCTTTTCTCCTTTGGTAAATGTTTGGTCAGTTCGAAATCGATGTGCTATTCTTAGATTTCTAAGTCTCTGAAGTAAACCGAATTGTTGGATAATCCGATTGGCATCCGAACCTTCCTGAAACCGATGAAAAATACCCAATGCGAAACTCTTTGTGGGATTCAATCTCCAATCATAAAAAGACATTAAGTCTGTCCGATAATGCCTGAACTCCAATTGCTCTAGATCTTGACTTCGATTGTCATAGATAACATGCTGATTTTCAAATTTGAAGTTGATTCTATTTTCGTTTTTCAGCTTTTTGGTGATTGAGGCCTCAGGAAAAAAACCCGTGAAGAATACTGGATTTTGGGCTTTGCTTGCAGAAATAACGAAAAGAAAAAAGAGTATGAAAATGGAAATTCTCATTTCAAAAGTATAGATTAAAGATCTCTCTAACTTCAATCCTCCTCTGAGTTAGGAATTTGCCTTCGGAAGAAAAAGTGCCTTCCCAAAGTCGAATTACTTCAGATTGATCTTCTGCCTGATATTCGATTTCATATTGAATCAAAACTCCATCAATCTCTTCCTCATCAAAAAAATCTTCCAAATCTTCCGGTAAACCGCTGTATTGAATTTGAATCTTTTCCAGTTTGAAGCCTTGAAGTGTTCCTTGAAAATGGGAGGTTAAATTTTCTTTGACCTCCTCCGACAAGCCCTCCCACTCCAGTTCTATCTCCACATCCAAAATCTTCCCCAGGGAGTCAAATTCCACACTATGAAATCGGCCGTTGAGTTTAAATTTTGCCTCAAAGGAGTAACCAAGTTCTGAGAACTCTTTGTACCACTTGGGCTTCCTGACCGTTTCAAATGCATCCTTCAACCATTTTCTCGCTTCCAGTGGTACCTGCTTCTGCTTAATTCCAACTTCTCGTTCTACCTTATCCTGGCCAAAGACAGAAATACTGCTCAAGAGAAAAAGAAGCAAGAGTAAATTTCTAATGGTTTTCATTGCTTGTGTAGTTAAAAAAAGCCGCAAATCAGACTGATCGCGGCTTTTTTTTATTTTTACGCTAGATTATAACTCAAAGTCCCGCCTTGATCAGGTTAAGCGCCGAACCTGCTTTGAACCATTCAATTTGGCCTTCATTGTACGTATGATTTACGGAAATCGTATCTGTAGTTCCATCAGCATGATTCAGAAGTACATGAAGCGGTTTGCCAGGGGCAAAAGAAGTTAGACCATGGATATCAATCGTATCATCCTCTTGAATCAGATCATAATCTGCAGGATTATTGAAAGTCAATCCAAGCATTCCCTGCTTCTTCAAATTGGTCTCGTGGATTCTAGCAAATGACTTTACCAAAATAGCACGGACACCTAGGAATCTCGGCTCCATTGCTGCATGCTCCCGGGAAGATCCTTCTCCGTAATTTTCATCACCCACAACGATCGACCCGATTCCATGTGCTTTATAGTCTCGTTGAGTAGCTGGCACCTCACCATAACCTCCGTTAAGCTGATTTTTTACCGAGTTGGTTTTATCATTGAAAGCATTTATCGCTCCAATCAACATGTTATTGGAAATATTGTCCAAGTGACCTCTGTATCTCAACCATGGACCAGCCATAGAAATGTGGTCAGTTGTACATTTTCCTTTAGCCTTGATCAAAAGCTTCAAGCCTTTCAAGTCGGTACCTTCCCAAGCTTTGAAAGAATCCAAAAGCTGTAGACGATCCGAGGTTGGGCTTACGGCGATAGTTACATGCGATCCATCTTCTGCTGGCGCTTGGAATCCTGCATCTTCCACTGCAAATCCTAAAGGAGGAAGCTCAAGTCCTCTTGGCTCTTCCAACATCACTTGCTGACCATCTTCATTGACCAGCGAATCCGTCAAAGGATTAAAAGTAAGATCACCTGCAATAGCCAAAGCTGTAACAATTTCAGGAGAAGCTACGAAAGCATGGGTGTTTGGATTTCCATCCGCACGCTTCGCAAAGTTTCTATTGAATGAAGTGATGATCGAGTTTTTCTCTTGTTTATCTGCTCCATGTCGTGCCCACTGTCCGATACATGGTCCACAAGCATTAGCGAGTACCACGCCTCCCATTTTCCCAAAAGTATCCAAGAAGCCATCTCGGTCCACTGTGAATCTTACCTGCTCAGAACCCGGAGTAATCGTGTACTCAGATTTTGCAACGAGCTTTTTATCTACAGCTTGTTGTGCAAGTGATGCGGCTCTTGAAATATCCTCGTATGAGGAATTGGTACAAGATCCTATCAAACCCACTTCAAGTTTTGCAGGCCAGCCGTTTTCTCTCACCGCAGCTGCAAACTTAGAAATTGGCCACGCCAAATCTGGAGTGAATGGTCCATTGACATGCGGCTCAAGTTCAGATAGGTTGATCTCAATCACCTGATCAAAATAATTTTCCGGATTGGCATAGACTTCATCGTCTCCAGTCAAGTGTGCTGCTATTCCATCAGCTAAATCGGCAATATCCGATCGCTCAGTTACTCTAAGGTAAGCAGCTGACTTCTCATCGTATCCAAAAATGGAAGTTGTTGCTCCAATCTCTGCTCCCATGTTGCAAATGGTACCTTTACCGGTAGCAGAAAGTGATCTTGCACCTTCACCAAAATATTCGACAATAGCACCGGTTCCGCCTTTTACAGTTAGGATACCGGCAACTTTCAAAATCACATCTTTTGCAGCGGTCCAACCAGACATTTTTCCAGTTAACTTAACCCCTATCAGTTTTGGGAATTTAAGCTCCCAAGGAAGACCAGCCATCACATCACAAGCATCGGCTCCACCTACTCCGATTGCGACCATCCCTAAACCACCAGCATTGGGCGTATGAGAATCTGTTCCAATCATCATTCCTCCAGGGAAAGCATAATTTTCAAGAACTACTTGGTGAATAATACCTGCTCCAGGCTTCCAGAAACCAATTCCATATTTATTAGATACAGAAGAAAGGAAGTCATAAACTTCTTTATTCTTATCGTTTGCTTTAGCCAAATCAGTCACTGCCCCAACTTCAGCTTGGATCAAGTGATCGCAGTGCACCGTGGATGGTACTGCAACTTGATTTTTTCCAGCTTGCATAAATTGTAAAAGTGCCATCTGGGCAGTAGCATCTTGCATCGCTACCCGATCTGGCTGAAACTCGACATAAGATTTACCGCGTTCGTAAGCTTGAGTAGCGACTCCTTCGGTAAGGTGAGCGTAAAGAATTTTCTCTGTCAAAGTAAGCGGTTTGCCAACAAAGTTTCTGGCTGCTTCGATCCGCTTTGGATATCTCGCATATACTTCTTTGATCATATTTATATCAAAAGCCATTGTAAAGGGTTTTATAGTTAAATAAAAGATTCTCTTTTTTAAGGAAAACAAATATAGTAGGTTAGGCTTATAATAAGTAGCCACACATCTTCATCTAGCAACCCTTTATCCTAATTTAAAATGATTTTATACTCCTATTTTTAAAAAAACAGAAAAATACTGAGGATCAAAAAAAGTAATTCCCGCAACAAACAACCAAAAGCAATCCTTGAATAGTGATTTGGCAGATATTCCAGTAATGGATAGGAACAGAAGTGCTCAAAAAGGCTGAAGCAAATTACTGATCTGATTTCCATTTCAAACCCATTAATAAATGTGGTACTACCACGAATTTAATGGAAGTCAGGCATTGGAAGTCAGGCAATGAAAATCTGACAGCCTACTGGATTGCTCCTATAATAACCTGATATTCAGTCTCAAAAATAGTTTTGGGTGTTTATCCATTTGTATTTGAACCTAATAAGAACCATAGTTTCCATTAATATCAGGGTAGAACCATAAATGTTCGACTTCCACAGGTTTTAGAGGTGCCAAACGGGAAAAGAATGGTTTTAATTTATGTGTATCCGCAATGCTGCACGTAGCCAAATTTATTGCTGACTTGGTTTGAAAAAATCCCTCCCGATATTCGGGACAGGCTCTTTCCCCCTTTGATCCCGATGGCCATCGGGAGGGGAAGTTGATCCGATTCCAACCAAGATTTTGTTTTAAATCTATACGTGCACTTATGAGGATACCCATATTGTTTTTTATCCTTGGCTTTTATATTCAGAAGCATTGTAAATTCTTCTGTAGCAGAGGTTATTTCTAGGATATCGAAGAATAAGACTAAAAAGAGAAATTCTTAAAAAAGTATGCGTAAAGTCAATTTTGCTTGATAGCTTGTTTTTATGAACACCATAATCATTGCTGGCGT